>NZ_JBARMD010000056.1:0-6809 GCF_049802275.1 Occallatibacter sp.
AAATCGACTCGAGGACAAGTGAGCACAAAGCGATTGAGCGGAAGCTACATTTTAAACTTAGCTTCCGCTCAGTTAGTTTCACAGTAGTTCCGTGCATAAAGAACTACGAAGAGCCATCATAACGTCGTGGGGGCGCGGCACGCCTCTCACTTCGCTTTCTTCCCTTCCTTCGCTTCCTCGGCCACTCGACTTTCATGCTGCTCGATCTCCTTCAATGCGGAACTGAGCTGCTCCTTTACCGCAGCTAGGGTCTCCCGCTCGATGTTCTGATAAAGAATCGTCCGATTTTCTGTACCAGCGCAATAGATCGTTCCTCCACACGTAAGCCTGGTGTCAAGGCACGTGTAGGTTCCGAACCTGCATGGCAAGACTGACGGAGTACAGTGGAGCGTCACAAGGCAGATGAGAGTAGGGTGGCATCCCCCGGAGGCGTAGCAACCGCCTCCCGATGCGTAGCAGCCGCCTCCCGATGCGTAGCAGCCGCCTCCCGATGCGTAACAGCCGCCTCCCGATGCGTAGCAGCCGCCTCCCGATGCGTAGCAGGCTACGGTAGGGTTGCAGTTTATTTGCGCTCCAACTCTGGTGATGTCGATCATCAGCTCTTTGACATCGAATGCCATATTTCACCTCTCTGCCGGAAAGATATTATTCAGTCCGCCAAGCAGGTGCGCATTATGCATGAACCCGATGGGAAAATGCAATGAAATTTTGCAACTATAACAGGCATCGGCATGCGTCAAAGGAATGACAGTTAGACGTCTGAGCATCAGGAAGTTGCGAGACTTGAATTGAATAAATGACCGGCGTGCGAGAGTGATGCCGACCGCCAAAAAATCCACCCGTAAAGCGACGGTTCTCCTACAAGCACCGGGACCCCTGGCGAGGAATGGGGCCGCTTGAATAACCATTGCGCTGCAGAATTGGGTCAAGTCTGGCGCATCCTGTTCACGAAGCGGATCGCGGCGCGATGACGCTTGAACGCGGGCCTTAAAATGAGCGAATGCATTGAGCAGCGCTGGCATGAGGTGGATTTTCCGATCAAGATCGCGCTGAATGCAGGTATTCAACTGTAGCGGATACTGTAGCGGGTACCGGTCTAGATGGACTTGTATGGGTCTAGACGTGAAACCCTAAATCATTGAATATACGAGCGCATCGAATCCGGTATAAGCCGCCAGAAATGACCCGGACAGGTCTGAAAAACCTCTATGCGCGGGTTCCATTCAGGACTATTTTCGCGTCTCGGACTGCGAAGGAGTCGTGGCAGGCCTTCACCGGGGATAATACCAAGGAGTCTCGCCAGTAATCGGTGGGTCTCAGTTCAATGGCATGACTCAACCAACCGCCTTATTTGTGAGCTACATGGAACGGGGACGTAATGAGCAGTAAACCTCTCAAAAAGCTTCCCGCGCAACTGTTAACCGAAGGGTTGTAGGTTCGAGTCCTACCTGAGGAGCCAGAATTTATCTAAACGTGTCTAAGCTGACACACGCTACATAATAAAATCAATAACTTAGACAAAACGCCGTCCTGACTTGTCCAGCCAGAAACAGCCGAATCCAGACCCAAATCCGGTACAATCCAGAAATCAGCTACCCGGTATTACGGACTGGAGAGCATATGGCAAGCAACAAGCTGACAGACGTGCGCGTGAAGAAAACTGCTGCGAAATCAAAGCCCTACAAACTTACTGATGGACATGGTCTGCATCTATTCGTCACTACGGCAGGCAGAAAGTACTGGCGGTGGAGCGTCTACCGGGGTAAACGCGAAACGGTTGTGGCGATCGGTGAATACCCCGCAATGTCTTTGAGTGATGCCCGTGTGGAGCACGCCCGTCGCGCATCGATCGTGCGTGCCGGTGGAAGCCCGAGTATGAGGCAACCGGTACCAGGAATAGCCCAACCCGGCGCGGTCACATTCAGACAGGTCTACGACAAGTGGATAGAGGTCTGGAAGGCGGGGCTGGACCCTGAGTATGTGGATCAGGTACGCAGTCGCCTTGAGTCAGATGTGCTGCCAATCCTGGGACCCCGCCCGATCGCCGACATTCTGGCCCCTGAAGTTACGGCAGTGGTGTCCGCGATTGATGCGCGTGGTGCAAATGAGTTGGCCCGTAAAGCGCTTCGGGCCACCAGTCAGATTTTCAGGTTTGGCATCACTCACGGCTTTGTCGCCCGTAATCCCGCTGTTGATGTTCGCCCCGGTGACTTCCTCCGAAAGGTCGCAGCGCAGAATCATGCTCGTGTAGCGCAAGCGCAAATCCCCAAACTCCTGCTTGACATCGAGCAGTACTCAGGCCGCGAAGTGACCAAGTCGGCGATGCGCATCATGGCGCGAACATTCACTCGTACAAGTGAACTGGTGGAGGCGCCGTGGACTGAGATCGATCTCGACGGCGCACGGTGGGTGATCCCGGCGCTGAGGATGAAGATGCCTACGCCTCACATCATCCCATTGTCACGGCAGGTGGTGGCCGAGATGCGTAAGCTGCAGTCTCTGACGCAGAATGAGCAATGGCTGCTGCCAAGCGACTGGTACCAAGATCAGTGCATGTCCACGGGGGCGATCTCGGGTGCGTTGAAGCGTATGGGGTACCGCGGTGTCATGACTGGTCATGGGTTCCGTGGGGTTGCCTCAACCGTTCTCCACGAACTCGGCTACGAGGACGCACACATCGAGGTTCAACTCGCTCACTTAAAGCGCAGCAAGAACAAGACGGCTGCCGCATACGATTACGCGAAGTATTTGGAACCCCGTGCGAGGATGATGCAGGACTGGAGCGACTTTCTTGATGATCAGTTGAACAAGGCGAAGACTTACGCCGTCTGATAGCGCTCCAGTTCTTTTCGTGGGTTACCGATAGGGGGCTCCCTTTTTGATCGAACCAGGGCACAATGCATCCTGGTGAAAAACATGAAAGCAGCAGAACGACGGGAAATCTTAGAGCGGGACCAACAGTTGATGGTTGCGATGGGGCGAAGCTCGGCGCTGGTGGACGATTTTAGGAATTTTCTGCTTGGGACGACGTGACGTGCCGAGATGTGGAGGCCAACTCCACGAGTCTTCGCTATCCCCGGTCCCCAAAGGCGAGGGACCGGGGGCACCCTCAGTGCAGTTGGGAACAATCATCGGGACCGGGGCCACCCGCCGCGGGGTGACGTGTCCCTATCCAGCCGATGCCGTAGGCAGCGTGCCCTTCGGGATGTTTAGCGGGGCCGGTCAGTTACGCTGATCGCTCCATGCACGTCGATGGCGTACACCCAAGCTCCGGCTAGAACCATCTCCGGCATGCTCGGCTTACGGGTCAACACGAACATCACGTCGGTGTCTTCAGGTAGATCGCTCAGAACGTGTACGTGATACCCGCCCGCGACCGTCTCCGCAGAGCTTGCGGGGGCTGTCTCGATGATGCTCTTGTGCAGCTGGCGCTTTTGCTCGATCTTCGCGCCGTCTGATGAGACGCGGTAACGCACGTCCCCTCCCAACGGATAGACGCCGTCTTCGACCTGGGCCGGATACAAGTAAACGTACAGACCCCCGCGCTCTGCCGGAAGCACGGCGATGTTGTAAGGGCGATCCGTTCTACCGAAGTCGTCTGAGGCCAACTCGATCCCCTTTGCGGCAGACAGAGTCCAGCCCGTATCCTCGCGCATCGGATCGAAGCTCTTGACCTGGAACCTCGCCGAACCGACCGCCAGAACCGCCTCGTGAGCGACGAGGAACTTGTCCCCGGTTGCGCTGATCCGACCAAAATCCACCACCCAACCGGCCTCCGTCTTGTAGGCGATATAACGTCCGGTCGGGTCTGCTTTCGGATGAGCGGCCATCACTGCATCCGTGGCATGCCATGCAACCCAGTCATACTGCGCGAGCATTCGGCCCCGCTCGGTGATGGCCGCCAACTCCGCAACAGACGGCTTGCCCGATGCTTCAGCTCTCACCGATAACAAGGGCAACACGGCTATGGCAAAAAAGACCGAGACAAGTGACTTAGTGATGTACATTGATCCTTCGAATCTCTCGGACATGGAACAGAACGCCTGTGAAGATGTCTTCGCTCTTCCGACGCTTCTGGAAGGAAGCTTCGATTGTCACATAGGTCTTATCCAAGGATTTGTACTGCTGCTGTTGCGCTTGCGTGAGCGAGACGTAAATGGAGTTCAGCGACAGTCCCTCCTGATAGTCCTCTTTATGGAGATACAGCGCCTGCCCTTCGAAGTCCAGCACAAGGAAGCCAGAGACCTGAACCTGCTTCGCGCTGCTACTCGCTGGCATGGCAAGCAGTGTCACGATGCTCACCGGAAGTGCATGTGGGGCATCATCATCGGGTGCCACAGCTGCCACTTGCGCTAAGCTCACTCGCCCAGCTATCAGCATCAGGATCGCAGCAACAGCGACTTTGAAAATCAGCTTTGTCTTCCATGGCATATCGCTCACAAGCCCTTCATTGGTTCGGTGCATGGGGATCGTAGACAACGACTCCGCACGGCTCGCTGCTGCAACCCATACTCGGATCGTATTTCCACACCTTCCCGCTCATCTCTTCTCCCATGTACTCGGGGAGCCTTTGCGATGCAGACCATCCGGCATCTCCCATCGACATGCCAGGCGCACCGATTCCCGGATGCGTGTGGTAGCTGCCAGCAGCGCGATACCCAAAAGGGACCATGACGTGACTTGCCCAGAAGTGCTGGTTGCTGTGGAATGTAACAGGATTTGTAAAAGTGTACTGGCCGCTCTGCTTGTTTTGTAGGAGTCGGCCTCCCCACTCGTATTTACAACCTGCTGGACATCCTCCGTTCGGGTCTGGCTGTGATGTCGGGCCAAGCGCTTGACGCGCCGCAGCTATTCCAGCAGCATTGCGTCCGGCGGAAGTGCCAGGGAATCGCAGGGGGCTGACACCGGGCGAGAGATTAAAGTTTGGTCCATCATCCGGTCCTGCACCGGGACTGTTTTCCCCGCCCTGGTCGTTCGACCCACTGTTGCCGCCACCACTGAATGCGTTCTTCAACCAATCCCACGCCGACGTTACCATGCAAACGACGCTCGGGTCGCCGCCTCCGCCGCAATCCTTAGATAAGCCCAGAGGGTCGGTGTAACTAAGCGGATTGTTTCCTACATACGCATAGAGATTGAGCATCTGCGGATTTTCGGGATCAGCCATGTACAGCCCCGACGGATCGGGCGACAAAAACCGTCCCATCGACGACGCGTAGTAGCGTGCTGGGAAGTAGTCGTTGCCGGATTCGGAGTCTCGTTCTTTGCCGGTGAACAGGTGCTCGGTTGGAATTGGGAAACAAGACTCGCCATCACCGAACGGCAGGCTTTGGCAACTCCGTTCCACCACGCCCGCATAGTCCGTTTGCACTCGCCGCGAACCTAATGGATCAGTCAAATAGAAATGCAGGCCATTGTTGTCGTAGGTTGCCAATAGCATACCCGCGGCCCAGGCATTTGTATGTGCAACCCCAGTTGCGACGCCGTTGCTCACTGTTACCTCTGTGACCTGTTCACCCGCTGGGCCCAGCACGTAGTCTGTCGAAGCTTGGAAGCCGTTGGCGGATGGATCGCAGCTTCCCCAGCTCGCACTGCCTTTGGCGACCCGAATGCCGTCTGCATCGTAGATGTAGGCGGTCGTAACCCCAACGAGCGTATTCAGAACCTCGCAGATACGGCCCTCTCCATCATAGAGATATTGGCGGGCCCCATCGTTCTGGACGTTCCCCGCCGCATCGTATCCTTGCCCCTGATTGGAATTCGTGCTCGTCCACGACATCTGGTTATTATTGGCGCCATTCACTGTACCGTTGAATTGCGCCTGGACGACCGGACCCAGTGACCCTGTCGTCTGACAGGTTGTCGGTCCACCCATGGTACTGGGAAACGCAACGCTGGCGCTCATCTGTGTAGTTCGGTTCCCGAAACTGTCCAAATTCCAGCAGTTGTTCGGATACGGATTGCCGGGTTCGTTCCCGTTTGCCGTCGCGAGGCGATTCAGAGTGTCATAGGTGAAGTTCATTGTGCCCATGACGGAGTCAGTATAACTGGTGATATTCCCCACGGCGTCGTAGCTTGCCGCATAGCTGTAAATGGATTGTCCGGACACAGGTTGATGGACGGTTTGGCTGAGCGGACTGGAAGTGACGGCGCCGTAGCTGCCATTTCCGGGCCAGGATGCGGTAATCGAATCATTGCCAGCCGGTAAGCTGCTGGTAGTGAACGTCGCACTCGTGCCGCTGATTGTGCCGGTGCCAATCGATGTGCCGCCGTTGTAGAAGGTGATCGTGCCCGTGACTCCATTCGAAATCGTCGCGGTGAAGGTCACACCTGCTCCCAGGGGAGAAGGATTGAGCGAACTCGATAAGGTCAATGAAGGCTTGGGTTGGTTGACTGTTTGGGTAAGCGGGCTGGAAGTGACCGGGCCGAAGTTGCCATTCCCCGGCCAGGATGCGGTAATCGGATCGTTGCCCGCGGGCAGACTGCTTGTGGTGAGCGTCGCCGTCGTGCCGCTAATGGATCCTGTGCCGATCGACGTGCCGCCATTATAAAAAGTGACCGTACCCGTGAGTCCATTGGAGATGGTTGCCGTGAAGGTTACGCCCGCTCCCAATGGTGACGGGTTCAGCGAGCTCGACACGGTCAGCGTAGGCGTAATGGGCGACACCGTTTGCGTGACCGGACTCGAAGTCACAGGGTTGTAACTTGAATTCCCCGGCCACGAGGCCGTCCGCGGCAAAAGCCGAAGCGCATCATAGCCGACCGCGGCTACGACTCCGACCCACTGCGCGAGCGATTCAAGAACCGAG
>NZ_JBARMD010000057.1:0-8803 GCF_049802275.1 Occallatibacter sp.
TCGCGCCGAAACGCCATCGTCGGTCCGAGGACAAACTGCATCCCCTCCATCATGCGTGCCACCAGCACGCCGGCCGTCATCTCTACGCTCATGCCCACGGCCTCAAGCCGCGCCCAGAGGCCGCCGCCGGCCGCAATGCCGCGATACAGGCAGCACATGCCGCCGACCTTCTCGTCCGCAAATGGCAATGCCACGGCGCGCAGATAATCCGGCGTAACGCGCACATCGCTGTCGCTGATAACGAGAATGTCGTGCGATGCAGACTTCTCCATCAGCTCCATCGAAGCGACCTTGGCATTGATGTAAGGAGGTTCGCCCGTTGACGTGAACTTTGCCGGGATCTGCGGATATCGCGCAGCAACCCGCCGCGCGATATCCAATCCTGCGTCATTGGGCTGGCGCGCGCAGAAAAGAATTTCAAACTCGGGATAATCCTGCACGAAGAAGCTCGCCAGGTGCGTTTCCAGATCAGGTTCAGCGCCCGCCAACGGTTTCAGCAGAGTGAGTGGCGGAGTGAATCCGGGCCGTTTGCGGAGCTCGCCTTCGGCCGCTCGCCGCTCGCGAAGGTAGCGCGGCACCGCCGCCAGAACCATGCCGGCAAAGACCGTGGAAGTAATGAGGCCGAAGACCGCGATGGCTAGCAGGACGTACGACATGCAGGTTTAAGAATACGCGCCGGAAATACGGAGCGAGAATATCAGCGGGCCGCTTTGTGGGAAGAAAACTTAGTGGGGCTTCAACGGTGCCGCGATCAAGGTTTGCGCGTCTGCGTTGGCTTGACGACAACCGGTTTGCGCATCGGCACAATCGCCCCGGCGCTGGCAGCACCCTGCTGAAACCGCGTCAGCATCTCCGAGCGCACGTATTCCACAAAGCTCTGCATCTGCCGGTTCATCTCTTCCATGCGCTCACGCATCTGCAGGATGATGGCAATACCCGCGATGTTCACCCCAAGATCACGCGCCAGGTTCAGGATGAACTCGAGACGCTCCAGGTCTTCATCTGTATAGAGACGCGTGTTGCCTTCCGTGCGCGAGGGCTTCAGCAGTCCTTCGCGCTCGTAGAGGCGCAGAGTCTGCGGATGAATTTCGTACATCTCGGCCACCGCCGAGATCATGTATGCGCCTTTGGACTTCCGCTTCGCTACCATGGGATTTACTCTCAGTTTCCTCGTCCCTGTTCCCTAATCCCTAGTCCCTGCTCTTTCACAGCTTCTCGAACAACGCCACACGCGGATCCTGGTTGTTCAGCTTCGCCAGTTCGCGCATGATCTCGCGGCTGCGTTCATCATTCAGCGTCGGCACCACCACCTCGATGGTCACAATCTGATCGCCGCGTTGTCCCGGATGCGATGCACTCTCTACGCCGCGTTCGCGCAGGCGCAGCTTTTGTCCGTTCTGCGTTCCGGGCGGAATCTTCAACTGCGCGCGCCCGTCGATCGTCGGCACCTCGATCTTCGCGCCCAGCGACGCTTCCGCGATGGTTACCGGAACCGTCAACTGGATATCGTCGCCGACCCGCGTGAAAACCGGATTCGTTCCGGTTCGCACAATCACATACAGATCGCCGGGTGCTCCGCCATTCAGTCCGGCGTTTCCCTTCCCTGGCAGTCGAATTCGCTGCCCATCGCGGGTGCCGGGCTTGATGCGGAACTCGACTGTCTCCGTTTTGCTCACCGTGCCGTCTCCGTGACAAGTCGGGCAATCGTTCGTGACGCGACCCGAGCCACCGCAACTTGGGCACGGAATGTTAAATTTCATCCGGCCGCCCATCTGCGTTACCTGGCCTGTGCCGTTGCACTCGGAACACGTCGTCTGCCCGCCGGTCTGCGCCATCCCGTGACATGTGGGACAAATTTCCTGGCGATGCACCTGGATGCGCGCCTGCCCTCCCCGAATGGCCGACCAGAAATCAATGGTCGCCTGGTACTCAAGATCGGTGCCCGGCTGCGGCCCGCGTGGACGCTGTTGGTGCTGCTGCGCTCCGGTGAAGATGCCGGAGAAAATGTCTTTGAAGCTGCCCCAGCTGGATGAGCCCGGCCCCGCTTGCTGCCCTGCATGAGCGCCGCCCTGGAATCCGGAGAAGTCGAAGCCGTCGAAATCGACCGGGGCGCCGCCGCCCGAACGTTGCTGCCGTGCATAGGCCTCAGCCTGCGCCGGATCGATCTGGTCAGAGTAGAAGCCTAGCTGGTCGTACACCTTCCGCTTCTTCTCGTCACTCAGCACATCGTTGGCTTCGGAGATTTCTTTGAACTTCTCCTCCGCCTTCTTATCGTTGGGATTGACGTCAGGATGATATTTACGCGCGGCTTTGCGGAAGGCTTTCCGAATCTCTTCCGGTGTCGCCGTCTTCTTGACGCCCAGTGTTGCGTAATAATCTTTGTTTTGCGTTGTGGCCATTTGAGTTTACTTGTCCCACCTAGCGTACACGTTGCGTCGACGAGTTCGAAGCGCGCAGGCCGCTTTCGTCACCGGTTATTGATCGGCCGAATTTGCACGCGGATGCCCTTCATCCCCTCGCGGATACAAGTCGGGGTGGGCTGTTTTGCCCACCCCGCATGCTAACTCCGCTAACACTCCCGAGCGAGGCTAACTCCGCGCCGCTTACTTTTTATCCTCGACGTCAACGTACTCAGCATCGATTACGCCTTCGTCCTTCTTCTGCTCGGTTCCCGGCGTTCCGTCGGCCTGCGCCGTGGGAGCACCTTGTCCAGCGCTTGCCGCGTTTGCCTTGTAGAGCACTTCGGCGAGCTTGTGGCTTGCCTGCGTCAGCTTGTCGTTCGCCGCGCGCATTTCTGCTACGCTCGGCGTGCCTTCCAGCGTTTTCTTGGCATCGGCCAGGGCCGACTCCACTTCGGACTTATCGGCAGCCTGCACCTTCTCGCCGGACTCTTTCAGCATCTTCTCGATGTTGTAGACCAGTCCGTCAAGAGAGTTGCGAGCTTCGATCTCCTCGCGCTTCTCCTTGTCCTCGGCCGCGTGCGCCTCGGCATCCTTCGCCATCCGCTCGACTTCGTCCTTCGAGAGACCGGAACTCGAGGTGATGGTGATGCGCGTGTCCTTACCCGTTGCGACGTCCTTGGCATTCACGTTCAGAATGCCGTTGGCATCGATGTCAAACGTGACCTCGATCTGCGGCACGCCGCGCGGCGCCGGAGGAATTCCCGCCAGCTTGAACTTGCCCAGCGTGCGGTTCTGCCCGGCCATGGGGCGCTCGCCCTGCAGCACGTGCACCTCAACTTCTGTCTGCGAATCGGCAGCCGTCGAGAATGTCTCCGTCTTCTTGGTCGGAATCGTCGTGTTGCGCGGAATCATCGGCGTCGCCACACCGCCCAGCGTCTCAATCGCCAGGGTCAGCGGTGTCACGTCGAGCAGGAGCAGGTCCTTCACTTCGCCTGCGAGCACGCCGGCCTGAACCGCCGCGCCTACTGCTACCACTTCGTCAGGATTCACGCCGCGATGCGGTTCCTTGCCGAACAGGCCTTTTACCAGCTCCTGGATCTTCGGCATACGCGTCTGGCCGCCCACGAGCACCACTTCGTCGATGTCGTTTGGCGTCACGCCCGCATCTGTCATGGCCTTCTTGCAGGGCTCAAGCGAACGCTCCAGAAGATCGGCAACCAACTGCTCCAGCTTGGCGCGGGTGAGCTTGCGAACCAGGTGCTTCGGCCCGGTCGCGTCCGCCGTAATAAACGGCAGGTTGATCTCGGTCTCCACAGTGGTCGAGAGCTCGATCTTGGCCTTTTCCGCCGCGTCCTTCAGACGCTGCAGAGCCATCTCGTTGCCCTTCGAGCTCAGGTCGAGTCCTTCTTCCTGCTTGAATTCGGCAATCAGCCACTCAACAATGCGCTGGTCGAGGTTGTCGCCGCCGAGGTGGGTGTCGCCGTTGGTCGACTTCACCTCAATGACGCCTTCGCCCACTTCCAGAATGGAGATGTCGAAGGTGCCACCGCCGAAGTCGTAAACCGCGATCGTCTCGTCCTTCTTCTTGTCGAGCCCGTAAGCCAGTGCGGCCGCCGTCGGCTCGTTCACAATGCGCTTCACATCCAGACCGGCAATCTTGCCCGCGTCCTTGGTGGCCTGGCGCTGCGCGTCGTTAAAGTAGGCGGGAACCGTGATCACAGCCTGCGTTACCGCCTCGCCCAGGTAGGCTTCAGCACTCTTCTTCAGTTTCTGGAGAATCATTGCCGAGATCTCGGGGGGCGTATATTCCTTTCCCTGCGCAACGACGGCGATGTGGTCGCCCTGCTTGACGACCTTGTAGGGCACCATCTTCATTTCGTCCGTCACTTCGTCGTAGCGGCGGCCCATAAACCGCTTGATCGAGAAAATGGTGTTTTCGGGGTTGGTGATGGCCTGGCGTTTCGCCACCTGACCGACCAGCCGCTCGCCGCTCTTCGAGAAGCCGACGACGGAGGGCGTTGTGCGTGAACCCTCTTCATTTGCAATGACTTTGGGCTCGCCGCCCTCGAGGACGGCAACGCAAGAGTTGGTCGTGCCGAGGTCGATTCCAATGATTTTTGCCATAGTGAGTTTTCCTGCCTCAGATTTAAGGGAATTCCAATGTCACTAAATAAGATGCACTATGAGTGATTTAGTGTCAACTTTTATTGATATTAATTTCATAAGGGCTTCCCCGAAATCTCTCCGAACTCCCAAGCTGCTCCCGGAATGGAACTCGACCTCCCGGCTGCCGTCCCGCCATGTGTGACGAATGACGCTGCAAGCTATTGCGGACCAAATTAGTCTGAGTTTACATTCTAAATGCGACTCTTTTGGTCGTATATCTTAAATAAGAGGTTGCACGTGGTTCGATCTTTCCTCAAACCCGGCCGACCGACGGCCCCTTCCATCTTCCTGACCATCTTGCTCGGGATCATGGCAACACCCACCCTCCGCGCCCAGGAGAAGCCTTACTTCGTCACCTACTCTCAGGACCTGGAAGAGCCCGGGAATCTTGAAATCGAGACCAAAACAGCGTTGGGCCAGCCCGCCGACAGCCACCGCTACGGCGCCACTGCAACTGAGCTCGAATACGGGGTTTTTGCCTGGTGGACAACCGAGCTCTACCTCGATACGCAAACTACAGGGCAGGAATCGACTCTCTTCACAGGCTTCCGCCTTGAAAACCGCGTTCGGCCCTTGATGCGGGAACACCTCATCAACCCCGTGCTTTACGTCGAATACGAAAACACCTCCGGGGCCGATAAGACTCTTCTTGAAGTTGTTGGCCACGACGGCCAATCCGATCTTGCCAGTCCCAACGACGAAGCCAGCCAGGAGCACCAGCACGAAGCCGAACTCAAGCTGATCCTATCGTCGAACCTCAAGGCGTGGAACATCTCTGAAAACTTCATTTCCGAAAAGAATCTGGGCCATGAACCATGGGAGTTTGGATACGCCGTCGGCGCTGCCCGCCCATTTCGCACCCTGGGAAGCGGCAAACCGTGTACGTTCTGCCTTGAAAAATTCATGTTCGGCGGTGAAGCCTACGGCGGCCTCGGCGACACCTGGTCGCTCACCCTGCACGACACATCGCAATACGTCGCTCCAATCGTTGGCTGGCAGTTGCCTTTTGGCCGGCTCAGCTTCTCCACCGGCTTCGGCCTCACCTCGTCCAGCCTTGATCGCGTTTATCGCTTCGGATGGGCCTCTGAACTTCCGCAGGTTGGCAGCTGGTTCCGCGGCAGCAAAGGCGGTGCGCAATGATCAGGCGCTTCTTCGCATTCCTCTTTATCGGACTGGCCGCCAGCCTGCTTCTGTGCGCGGCGTCAAGTTCCCGCTGGGACCGTGTTCCCGCGAAGGAACATGCACGGGCCAATCCGCTGGCGGCGCATCCCGAGACCGCAACCGCGGGTGCTCTCGTCTATCGCGAACACTGTGCCCAGTGCCATCGATCCGACGCCATGGGAGACGGCCGTAAAAAGCCCCCGTTGCGCAGCGATCACATCCGGTCGGCAACCGATGGCGACCTCGAGTGGTTTCTCCGCCAGGGCGATCTGGCTCACGGCATGCCGTCGTGGTCCAGCCTGCCGGAAGCCCAGCGGTGGCAACTCGTAGCCTATCTGCGTTCGATCCAGTAACTTCCCATCAACATTTGGAGACCTTCTTCCAACGCCTGTGCCCCGGGGTCTCGATTGAGAGACCTGGGAAGCGGGCGTCCGGGTGCAGGAGAAACCAAACGACTCAACCGAGGGGCTGTCCTGCAGTTTGCCGACATCCTCAAATTGTTCTAAGAAGGGACTCGCTTGCGCCCTCGTCGATGAGGGGGTAGATTATCTACATCATTGACGTAGAGGGTCTACAGCCTATGGCGACGAAGGACGGCTATCAGAATCGGATCGAAATCCTGCAGGGAACATTGGACATGCTGATCCTGAAAACGCTTCAATGGGGCGAACAGCATGGTTATGGAATTAGCCAGGTGATTCGGGCGAATTCCGGCGACGTATTGCAGGTAGAAACCGGGTCGCTGTATCCGGCGCTGCATCGGTTGGAGCGTCAAGGGTGGGTCCAGGCGGAGTGGAAGAAAAGCGAAAGCAATCAGCGCGCGAAGTTTTACAAGATCACGAAACTGGGCAAGGAACAACTCGCTTCTGACTACGAACGTTGGGGAAAGATGGTCGCGACGATCGAAGGAATCATGACAGCAAGGCGAGGTGGCGCGTGAGACTATTTTCATTTTCGCGACGCAAATCGGACCTGACCGAAGAGATCGAAAGCCATCTCAAGATGGCGATAGCCGACCGGGTAGCACGCGGGCAATCGCCGGCTGATGGGCGGAAATCGGCCATGCGTGAATTCGGGAATGTTCCGTTGATTGCGGATGTGACGCACGACCAATGGAAGTGGCAGCGGCTGGAATTGTGGCTGCACGATGTCCGGTATGCGATGCGGCAATTGCGGAAGTCGCCCGGCTTCACGTTTACGGCCATCATCACACTGGCTCTGGGCGTGGGAGCGAACACAACCGTATTTTCAATGATTAACGGCCTGCTTCTGCGACCACTGGCGGTGCCGGCAAGCGACCGGCTGGTCGTTTTGGGAATAGACCAAGACGGTCCCCGGCGAGACTACAGCTTTCCCGAATCGATCTTTCGCGGCTTGGAAACGAGGCACGAGGCCTTCACCGACGTGTTTGCCTTCGCTCATAACAAGTTCCAGGTAAAGAGCGGAAGTGGCAATGAGATAGTCCCCGGCCAATTCGTGAGCGGATCGTTTTTCCACGCGTTGGAGACTCCGCCGCTCATGGGAAGAACCCTGACCCCGGAAGACGATCGAACCGGCGGGAATTCCGCTGGCTTCGGTGCAGTCATCAGCGAAAGCTATTGGATCACGCGATTCAATCGCGCCCCCGACATAATCGGGCGCAAAATCGAAATTGATCGAGTGGCCTTCACCGTGGTCGGAGTAATGCCGAGGCGATTCGTCGGTGCGGACCCCTTGCAAAGGCCGCAGATCTTTGTGCCGCTTGCGACCGAACCTGTAGTGAATCGGGAGCGCAGCCTGACCGCGTTCGGACACCACGCCTGGTGGCTCACGGTGATGGGACGGCTGCAGCCAGGAATTGCGTTGGAAAAAGCCAATGCTGAGATCGCTTCCATATCCGATGTGGTGTTGTGCGAGAGGGTGCCCGATGCGAAGTGGATCGCGAACCGCGAGAAACACCACTTCAGATTTGCTGCGGAGCCAGGATCGGCGGGATTCAATTACGTTCGCATGAGCTTCCGCAAGCCGCTGGTCGCGGTGTTCGCCATGTGCGGCGGGATTCTTTTGCTGGCGTGCCTCAACCTTGCCAGCCTGCTGCTGGCGCGCGGTACCGCACGCCAGAGGGAACTGGCTACACGCATGGCGATGGGGGCCTCCCGGCGAAGGCTCATCCAGCAGTTGCTGGTAGAGGGACTGCTGCTCGGTTTAATCGGAACGATGGCTGGCCTTGCGATTGCGCCGATGGTCAGCAAGTCACTCGCTGCAATGCTGCTGAGAGGCGGTGACGGCATGCTTCTCGATACGTCGCTGGACGTACGAGTGTTTGGCTTTGCGGCCCTCGCTGCCATCGTGGCCACGTTGCTTTTCGCGCTTGCTCCGGCGATCCAGGCCACCTCGCGCAACCTCATCGACCGCGTCAAGGATGGTCAGCACGCGACGCAGACCCAGGAGCGGCGCAGGATTCTGCCTCGCGTCCTGCTGGGCATGGAAGTGGGACTGGCCATGATGCTGGTAATTGGCGCGGGACTGCTGGCATCGAGCCTGGTGCGCCTTTATACCAGCGGCGAGGGCTTCGATCCCCACGACGTCGAAAACATCGCCTTCAACATGGACAAGCTCGGAGTGAAAGACGATGCGCTAATGGCTTTCTACCGCGAAATCGGAGACCGGTTGTTGCGTCAGCCCGGCGTGAAAAGCGTGAGCTTTGCACAAATGGTGCCGTTGACGGGCTACCAGTGGGACGAAAACTTTCCAGACTACACCGGCGCAGACCACGACATCTACATGAACAGCGTGGCGCCCGGCTACTTTGAAACCATGCGCATTCCCCAGTTCGCGGGGCGCGACTTTACCTGGAATGACAGCAAGGCCGCAGGGCTCAAGATCATCCTGAATCAGTCGGCTGCAAAGCTGCTGGCGCCAGATGGAAACGTGCTAGGGCGGACCGTCAAGAAACACGATGGAGACAAGGCGGTTTCCTATCAGGTTGTGGGCATCGTGGGAGATGCCAAGTACACTGATCTGCGCGCGCCAGCGCCGCCCGCCGCTTACGTGCCCATGACGCAGGCCGAGGAGCACATACAGTCCTATCAGGC
>NZ_JBARMD010000058.1:0-2121 GCF_049802275.1 Occallatibacter sp.
TGGTTGACCGCGCACGCTTTACGACGTGCGCCCCCACGCCTGCGCGTCGATCTTCCATTCATCGCCGTGCTTCGAAAAAGTATATGCGAGGGTGCCAGTCCGAGCGACGGTTTGACCCTTGATGGTGACCGCGAGCGTCCCGGCTATGACCGCGTACGCATTGGAGCCTTCCACATTCCAGAACCCCATTTCGTAAGACAGGTGCTCGGACGAGACGCCAAAGTCCTCACGCCACTTCTCCACGGCAGCAAGCCAATTGGTCGGAGCATTCGGGTTCAGCCAGCGATAGGGCGCGATGCCGTCAATGATGATGGAGGTGTCCCCAAAAATGCTCAGGAAAAGCTCAATATTCTGTGTGTTGAAACCGTTGATGTGATTGTCAATAAGGGTCTGGATTTCTCTCGGTGGTTTTTCACCCATGATAGCGCTCCATCCGATAGTCCTGTTCGACAATCATTGCATCTGGTCGAGCATGGTCGAGAATGCCGCCTTCAGCTTCAGGGCCTTTTTGACCTCAGTGGCGCTCACATAGGGATATTCCGCATATTCAAGGAAGCTCGGGCATTGATGATCGCGGGCAAACTTGATGAAGGCGGCGGGATTGGTCTCCCAGTCCATCGGAAAACCCTCGAGATTCTCGAACACCGTCCGCAGGCCGGTGGCGCTGAATATTTTCACCGCGTCTTCGGTATATTTATCGAAGTCGGTGTCGAAAATGCCCTGATACATGAAATAGGTGTCCCCCTTGATGGGGAAGAGCACCCAGCGCAGGTAATGCAATTGCAGGACGGCCAAGGCGTCGGGCTGCGCGGCGATCGTTTCCTCGATGGTTTTGGCGTATTTATAGAAGACGTCTTCCCGGCCTGGGATGATCTTCGCCAGGACAGAGAAGCCGTAGCCAGCCGGAGACTTCGGGAAGATCGGACCGTACCGCCCCTGCTCGACCTTGTCCTCGAAGTACCCTCCCTTGGGGATCGCCATTGCGGCCGGCTTCGACCAGTCCGGAGTCTTGGATTCGCTCGACATTGTGTTGGCCCTTCCTTGAGTGTTTCCTCGGAAATGATTCTATTGCTGTTTGGCCGGTGCTGCAGGCGGCGTCGGAGGCGCCGGCAGGAAGAGGCGCGCGAGGCGATTGAAGGGTCCTCGCAACAAGGCGTACGGGACGAGCGCCAGCACGGTTGCCGTAAACAGCAGCTCCAGCGGATATATAAACCGGATTGTCATGAGTTGATAGATGCAGTCGAGCGCAATCGCCAACAGGAACGGCGTCATCGCTCCGCGCCAGCCCTCGTGGAGCAACTGCAGACGCCTTTCGGGGCGTGTAAGCATCGCCCACAGATAGCCCTGCCGTCCCTGCCTTGCATCCTGGATTCCGGCGCGCAGGGCTAGTAAGCTGGCCATCGTCGGCTGCACATAGAACCGTAAACTCAGGGAGCCATTTGGCCGCGCGAGAAAATTATTCCAGCCGCGGCTGATCATTTCAAGCAGGATGCTCATTTGCGCAAAGCCCGTATGGGCAAGATAAACGAGCAGCGTCTAGCTCGGAACGCCCGCTAAGTCGGCTCGGAATGATGATGCACGTGATGTTCGTGGACATGAACATGGACAAGCGGTTCGACCACGACCGTCACGTGGTGCACGAGATAGTCCGAGTGGACATACCCCTGGTGTCCGGCCCATCCCATATAGCACCAGCTGTGGCCGCAGCTATGTATGTCTATCGCAGCCCCCGCCGGAATGACCGCCTTCACCTTATGGCTCGTCGAGGGGCCCGACCTCAAATTGAGATTCGCAGTTGTGTGGGTCACAGCAGCGTCGGATGAGGTGGAATAAAGCCACAAACCCAGTACGCTACTGACAAAAACAGCGGTGTGACGCGACGCCATTGGTATCCCTCCCATTTTCCTAAAACGGCTTATCATTTCTGACAGAACGCTCATAACACGACGCCTGCGCAATGAAAAACCATGCTGTGCTCTATCGAAGACCTCGTCAACCGCGAGCGGAAGCCTGTCAAAATCGATCCAGGCGTTCAATGCCGCCGCCCGCCGGGCGGCGACGTTTCGTTTGGCTCGTGAAGACTAATTGCAGACCTGGACGCCGTAGGCGTTGACCCAACAT
>NZ_JBARMD010000059.1:0-4306 GCF_049802275.1 Occallatibacter sp.
TTTTATGTCACTTCCACCGATGGCAAAAGCGCCGAGATCTGGCCGCTGCCCGAGTGGGAAAAAAGGGAGCAGCAATTGGCTGACTCCAGCACCATGGACGACGCGGTTCGCAAATACCTCAACGTGACCAGCTATTACGGCCAGCAGGTGGAGATGGACAACCAGGCAAGGCTTCTACTCCCCCAGATCCTCCGCAATGCTGCCAGCCTTGATGGTGAAGTTACGGTTTTCGGCATGAGGACATACCTGGAAGTTCATAACCGGGAGATCTTCGAACAGAATTTGGCGGCGAATCAGTTGACCGCCGACGATCGCAAGGCAATGGCGGAGATTCTTCGCCACAAGAACTAGGCTTTCGGGCCGATGGCCCAAATTGCCCCCCAGGGGGAGCACATGTCGAAGCAAAGTGAACGTCATGTGCCGGTTCTTTTACAAGATGCGATTCAGTTTCTCAATGTACGCGCAGGCAGCGTCATTGCTGACTGCACACTCGGTCTTGCAGGCCATGCGGCAGAAATTGCCCGCCGCCTTGGACCCGAGGGAAAAGTGATCGGCTTCGATCGCGATCCTGAGGCACTGGAGCTTGCAAAGGCCCGCCTCGACCAGGTTGCACTGGAACTCGGAAGCCAGGCGCCTCACATAACGCTCATCGGCGAAGCCTTCAGTTCCATTAGCAACCATGTTGAACCGGGCTCGCTCGATGGCATATTGGCCGACTTTGGCGTCAGTAGCCTGCAGATCGACGAAGCGCGCAGAGGATTCAGTTTTATGGCGGACGGACCCCTGGATATGCGGCAAGATCCGCGATCCGGTCCCACCGCCGCACAAGTGGTGAATGAGGCGAACGAGCGTGAGCTTGCCGACCTTATTTACGAATACGGAGACGAAAGGAGGTCGCGGAGAATCGCCAGAGCCATTGTGCGCGGGCGGCCAGTTACAACCACCGGGCAGTTGTCCCGGATTGTTGCTTCAGCCGCCCCGGCAATGAAACAGGACAAGATTCACCCGGCAACGCGCACGTTCCAGGCGCTCCGGATTTACGTAAATCGCGAGTTGGATGAAATTCGGGAACTGCTGGAGGCCGCACCAAGATTGCTTAAGCCCTCCGGACGACTGGTAGTCATCAGCTTTCACTCGCTGGAAGATCGCATCGCGAAAGACATTTTGCGCGAAAACGCGCACAAGGGAATTCTTGAAGTGCTGACCAAGAAACCGGTTACAGCCAGTGAAGAAGAAACAGATCGCAACCCGCGCTCAAGAAGCGCCAAGTTGCGAGCGGCAGAGAGGACGAGCAAGCTACTAGCCACTAGCTTTTAGCTTCCAGTTACTAGCTTTTAGCTTCTAGCTTCGAGCTACTAGTTACTAGATTCATCGGGTAATTTCGATCGATTTTTTAGTAGACGGCTTTGTATCAGGGCCCGACTTTAGTCGTGCCGAAAGAAGAAAGCGAGAGTTCCGAGGTTTTAACCCCTGAGGGGAGAAATCGGGCGCCCCAAAAGTTCGAATGAAAGTAGCTGTTTACTTCGATGATTCGAAGAATTGAAATCAGCAAGATTCCGACTAGCGGCTAGAAGCTGGCGGCTAGAAGCTAGGAGACAAACATGGCTGCATGCACCGCAACATTATTTGATGTAAAACCCGGCTGGACCGCTCGCGTGGCAGAGCGCAATGCCGCACTGTTGGCCCAGCAGCCCATGCGCCGTCGCGGAGTGCGGACACCCGAAATCATCTTCGCGCACCACATCGACAACACGCGCCTCGTCAAGGCACCCGATCCCGTTCGCGCGCGTCAGATGCGGACCTTCTCGGCTGCACTTACAGTGCTGTTCTCGCTAATCATGTTTTATGGCCTGCAGCATTTCAACGTCATCGAGAACTCCTATCGCATCGAGTCGGAAAAGCAGGTGCGTGATCAGCTGCGCGAGCAGAATCGCCAGCTCCGTCTGACTGAAGCGCAGCTTTCGCAGCCCGGCCGCATTGACAACCTGTCACGCCAGCTCGGACTCAGCGAGCCGCAGCCCGGACAGGTTGTGCACGCCGCCACGCACATCGACTCGAGCGCTCCGGTGCTTGCACAAGTCAACGCCCCGCAGCCGAACCCGGCCAACTGAATTCGGCGCTTTTCGTTTTGAAGGCGCACCAAACACAACCGATAACTTGAATTGTCATCCTGAGCGGAGCATGCTTGGGCCCCGCGGACGTAAGTCCGTGGGGCAAGCGCCGCGAAGGATCTGCTTTTGGGAAATGCGTCAATGGACTTGCCACAACGCACCCAATGATCTCTGAGGTACCTCCTGTTTCACATTGAACGCTTCGATCAAAACAGGTGCGCCTCAATGCACTAATCTGAATCTCGAACCGCTGATCAAAATGCAGGCAGCTCTCCGCGCAACTCGACCTCGCCCTATCGCCACACCGCGCGCCATGCCCATGAAGCTGGCGCGTTTTTGGCTTGTCTGCGGCTTCTTTCTCTTCTGGGCCTTCGCTATCGCTGGGCGTCTCTTCTGGCTCCAGATCATCCGCCACAACGACTACGTTGAGCGGGCCGAAAAGCAGCAGCAGCGCACCTTTGAGGTCGCGCCCCGCCGCGGCGTTCTCTACGACCGCAACCTGCACGAGCTGGCCATGACCGTGCAGGTCGACTCCATTTACGCTGTCCCCTCCGAGATTGATGATCGGAATGCCGCTGCCCGCACTCTCGCCGCCATCGTCCACACTGACCCTGAAGACAAGCTCAGCCGCGAAGAGCAGATCGCGCATCGTCTCGACGAGGGCAGGAATTTCGCTTGGGTCGCACGCCGCGTCACCCCCGAAGTTGCTGCAAAGGTTCGCGCCCTCAATATGAAGGGGATCTACTTCCAGAACGAATTCCAGCGCTTCTATCCCGACAACCAGATTGCCGCGCAGGTCCTAGGCTACGTTGGTCTCGATGACAACGGCCTCGGCGGCCTCGAAGGCAAGTTCGACGGGAAGCTGCACGGCGTTCCCGGCCGCGTGTTTACCGCCATGGACGCGCGCCGCCATGTGCTCGGTTCAGTAGCTCATGAACCCGAGCCTGGCCAGAATCTCCAGCTCACCATTGACGAAAACATCCAGTTCATGGCCGAGCGCGCACTGGACCACAACATGGAGCGGACGCATGCCGATAGTGGAACCGTCGTCGTGCAGGACGTGCACACCGGGCAGATCCTTGCCCTCGCCATACGGCCCACGTTCAATCCCAATCAGTTTCGCCACACCACGCCCGCGCTTTTGAAGAACCACGCGGTGAGCGATGTCTACGAACCCGGCTCGACCTTCAAACTCGTCACCTACTCCGCCGCACTCGACCAGGGCGTAACTCACCCGGATGACATGATTGACTGCCAGGGTGGTCAGATCAAGATGGCCGGCGGCCGCATCATCCACGACGACAAGGCGGATCACTTTGGAGTCGTCACCGTCCACTACGCGCTTGAGCACTCCAGCGACGTAGCCGCGGTGAAGCTCGCCCTCAAGATGGGCCCCGACAATTTTTACAAGTACATTCACGATTTCGGTTTCGGCAGCCGCACCGGCGCCGAGCTGCCCGGAGAAACGCGTGGCTTGTTACGCACGCCTAACCGGTGGGGATCCAGCTCCATCGGCTCCATCGCTATCGGGCAGGAAGTCGGCGTCACTCCGATTCAACTTGTGTCGATGGTTTCAACCATCGCAAACGGCGGAGTGTATCTGCCTCCGCACGTATTGATTGCGCAGCCAGCCGGCACCAACGGCCAAGCCGCACCGCAGATGCAAGCGCAGCCATTCAGTGCCGGTGGCGATCTACCCGATCCGCTGCCTCAGGGCGCGCATCGTGTGCTTTCAACCATGACGGCCGCCCAGATGCGCAAGATGATGGAGGGCGTCGTTCTCTACGGCACCGGAAAACCCGCCCAGCTTAATGGCTACTCCTCCGGCGGCAAAACCGGCACCGCGCAAAAAGTCGACCCTGTCACCCATCTCTACTCGAAGACGATGCATGTGGCCTCTTTCGCCGGCATCGCGCCGGTCAATAACCCCGTCATCGCCGTCGCCGTCATTATGGACAACCCCAAAGGCGCGTCCTACTACGGAACCGCGGTCTCCGCCCCTGTATTTGCTGAAGTCGCCCAGCAGGTGCTCGAATACCTCAGTGTTCCCCACGACATTGAGGTGCGCGCTCCCAGGACGCCGCTGAACGCACCCAAGGCCGAAAAGCCCGTCGAAGAAGACGACGCCAATGTTGATCAGGCAGAAGTGAACTCACTCTTCGCCGCAGCCAACGACCTGCCCGCAGACGATCCGC
>NZ_JBARMD010000060.1:0-28211 GCF_049802275.1 Occallatibacter sp.
GCGAAAGAAGGCGGCGCGCTATGACAATCGGGCCGCAGTTCGTTGAAGAGCTAAGCCATGCTCTTACCCTCCGCCGGGTGTCCGATGGAATGGCTATGCTCGACAAGGCAGAAAGAGCCTGGGTAAAGCTTGCCCCAAGCGAGCCAAACGCAGCGGAGCTGCTTCTCCTGATTGCTCAATGGGTAGATGTCGGCTACCGCGATCATCATCTGCTTGAGTGTCTCCTCCTGAAATTCCCTTCCGAATCCCGCCGCAGGTTACCCCTCGAGGACTATCTTCGCCTGCGAATGGTTGAGGGTTTTCGAGCACTTTCCGCCGAGGAAATGGATACCGCGATTGAGATCCTCGACTTTGTGTTGCGAGCTGAGCCCGGAACGGCAGATGACCATCTCCTGACAGTGGCTCACTTCTGGAAAGGGAGGGCTCATAGAAAGAAAGGCGAGTACGAACTGGCATTCAAGGAAATCGCGTGTGCGCGCGAGCGAGCGCAGAAGTCTCACGAAGACGCCGTTTTCACATCAGTGATTCAGATCCACGAGAGTTGGCTTCTATTCCAGAAGGGCCTTAGAAAAGACGCGTTGCGTCTGCTCAGCCATGCAGAGGGCACTCTCAAGAATACGGATCACTACCTCGCACGAGGCAACATCGAGTCGGCAAGAGGCAGAATTGTCCGCCGGAGCGGTGAATACGCTAAAGCACTAGAGCATTTCGAACGCGCTATCGCGATATATTCCGCAGGAAATCCCAATCATAGAAATCTCGCTCGAGCACTGGTGAACTCCGCTTATGTGAAGCGATTGCTGGCGTTGCAGCTTCGCAAGAGAATCGATTCGCGAGCACTTAAGCCGGGTCAGACGCGTAGTGAGCGCCAACTCCCGGCTGTATCCCCGGCGGCGGCCACCGCTCTGCGCCCCCGCTACAAGCAACTTTGTGACGAGGCCATGTCGGAGTTGCGGCAGGCGCGGGAGATCTATGCTGGGCAAGGCCACTCCGGAGGACTTGGTGCGGTAACTGTCAACTCCGGGTATCTCCATCTCGATGGAGGAGACATCGACCTGGCCGCTCGCGAGGCCCTTGAAGCATATCGAATCGGACACGAGAAAAACGACCAAATCCTTATGGCACGCGCGCGTGTCCTGCAGGCCGCAACCGAGAACGCCAAGATCGAAGAGCAACTCGGTGAAGAGGTCGATATTGCACTACATGCGAACCACGCAAAGCAGTTCAGCGACGAAGCGTTGACTCTTGCGAAACATACGCAGAATCGTCGGTTGCTGGCGGCCGCCTATATTGCCCGCGGCATGACGGCGGCGAACGACTTCTTCCAAGAGTGGGAACTAGCCAGGCAGTCGGTCAGCGAAGCCACAGATCTTATCGCGGTGGATGAAAACGATCATCTGCTGGATGACCTCGCTGACCTGAAAACGCGAATCATGCGCGCATCCGGCATCAACGATACCCTTCGCGGATGGTCCGAGGGGATGATCGGCGGCAAGACTTTCCAGCAAGTTACGGAAGAGTTCGCTGAGATGGTGATCCCTAAAGTATGGCAACGGGAGGGCAAGAAGATATCGCGAGTCGCCGATTGCCTCTCCATATCACCGAAGAAGGTGCGTCGAATTCTTCGCAGGGCTGGTCTTCTCAACAGCGCCGATTCCTCGAATCTTCGCTAACAGAACAGTTCCAGACTCATAAACGAATGCAACTCGAAACTTCTCACAACTTGGGAAGAGTTCGACGACGTCTTCTTCGGTTTCCCGGATCGTCAAGAAGAATTCGCTATCTGCAAAATCATGTTTCCCAAAACATCAGCCGGTCATTTCTTGTTGAATAATGTCTGGCTTCACTCAATTCGTTTGTGTCGCTGAGCGCTGAAGATCCTGCTGACTCATTCGAATCAGCACCTTCGCAAACACCGGAAAACCCTGTGAAAAACATCCCAGGCAGCTGTGATGGCAGTCACTGTGTTGGTGACTTTGGTCATGCTGATATATCTTCCTCGGGCCCCCTCTTTAACCGGGGAAGAAATCCCATTCCCATAGGAGGTGCTATGCCTTATTCCGTTGTCCCCGAGTTAGTTGCTCTCCCGCAGGCGCAAGGCAAGCCTATTCTGAGTTCATACGATTCCGCCCAGGAGTTCAGCCTGATGCACTGGCTGGAGGTTCGAAGACTCGTGGAACTCGCAGAACTAGACGAACGCGAGTCGAAGGGCTACGTCTTCGACGACTCGCTGCTCGTCTCCCAGTAGCTGAACCAGGCGAGGCTGCGTTAGAAATGGAACCCTCCACCGCAGATTAGAACCTCCCCTGTCACGTAGTCCGATAGTGGACTGCAAAAAAACAAAACAGCGCCAGCGGCTTCTTCGGGTGTCCCCAGCCGACCGAGCGGGCATGCGCTTTTCACTGAATCCAGGAGGCTGGGTTGAACTCCAAGCCGAATCTGGTGGCCGTGCATCTCCATCTCGGCGCCCGCGCCTGTGAGGGGCTGTACGAGACGCGTTCCGATCAGGCCAAATCCAACTGCGTTCACGTTGACGTTATACCGCCCCCATTCCTTGGCCATTGTCTTCGTCAGGCCGATGATTCCCGCCTTGCCTGCCGAGTAGCCAACCTGACCGGGGTTTCCGTCAGTGCCGGCGATGGAAGTGATGTTCACCACTTTCCGCATGACGCGTTGCGACGCGGCGATTTCCTTCTTTGCAGATTCCCGTATGAATGCCGAGGCGGCGCGCAGAATCCGAAATGGCGTCACGAGATGGATGTCGAGCATCGCCTGGAACTGTTCGTCACTGGTCTTCTGGATGACGTTATCCCAGCTATAGCCAGCGTTGTTGACGATGATGTCGATCGATTCAAACTCGGCAAGCGTCGCCTGCACAATCAGCTCGGGGATTGCCGGATCCGTGAGGTCGCCAGTAATGTGGCTCACACGCTTCGGATTCGCCAGTTCCGCTTCCGATTCCAGAAGCATGTTCTCGTCAAGATCATTGATCATGACGCGCGCCCCCGCACCTACGAGGCGCTTGGCGATAGCTCTACCGATACCCCGCCCCGCCCCGGTCACAAGTGCCGTCTTGCCTTCCAGGGTGAACGGGATGCCCGGCACAATTTCCGTTTCAGTATCAGTCCTTCCGAAGTCCATTTCTTAGCTCCTCGCCCGTGCGCATTCGCTGCACTGCAGCATATTAAATGTTGCAGTGCACAAAAGGGAAGATGTGAGAGGGCGAAATCTCGTTGCTTTAGTAATCAAAATAGCCACTCTATTGGGCATTGGGGGCCTCTGAGGAGGTTCGCGGCCGGTGAGCAGATCGACGCGCCAATTTCCAGGCAAAGTTCTTCCATCAATGGCCCGCGCGAGGGCCCGCGTGAGAAGTCCAGGAGTAACCGGATTCGTCGACGAAGGGCAACCTTCTTGAGGTGAATGCAGGCCCGTCGCATTGTTCACCGAATGCGCGCCGCCTCATTTTTGTCGTGCGAAGCCTGCTGATCCGCTCATCGGCTTGGCGGCTTCAATCTTCGACAGCCATCATCGCAGTTTATGAATGGAAGGCTTTGTGCCATGAAAAATCAAAACCATCGAGACGTTGTAATTCTCAGTGCGGTCCGAACCGCGTTGGGCAAGTTTGGAGGAGCGCTGAAAGACATTCCCCCTACAGAACTTGCCGGGGATGTCGTGCGAGAAAGCGTGAAACGCTCCGGGCTCGCCAGTTCTGAAATAGGCAATCTAGCTTTTGGACACGTGATTCACACCGACGCTAAGGACATGTATCTCTCGCGAGTGGCGGCCTTGCGTGGAGGACTGTCCGTCGAAACTCCTGCTCTCACCCTCAACCGGATGTGCGGCAGCGGTCTTCAGGCCATCGTGACAGCCGCCGGTATGATTGCGCGCGGAGACTGCGATACCGCTGTGGGTGGTGGTGTTGAGTCCATGAGTCGCGCTCCATATTGGTTGAGTTCCATGCGTTGGGGAGCGCGGATGAACGATGCACCGGCAGTGGATGTCCTCGTTGCCGCGCTGACTGACCCCTTCGACGAAGTCCATATGGGTGTGACCGCCGAGAACGTCGCACGCAAGTGGGGCATAACTCGCGAAGACCAGGATGCTCTTGCCGTCGAAAGCCACCGCCGCGCCAACTGCGCCATCCTCACGGCACGATTCAAGGGCCAGATAGTCCCAATAGAACTGAAGAGCCGCAAGGGCAGCACGTGGTTCGATACCGACGAGTCACCTCGGTCGGACGCGACGATGGAGAACCTCGCCAAGTTGAAACCGGTTTTCGACAAGGATGGCACCATCACTGCCGGCAATGCGTCAAGCATCAACGACGGCGCCGCGGCCGTTGTGCTGATGGAAGAACATGCGGCTCAGGAGCGCGGGCTCAAGCCGATGGCAAAGTTGATCGACTATGCCGTCACGGGCGTTGATCCAGCAGAGATGGGCATTGGCCCAGTATCCGCTGTCAGAAAGCTCTACGAGCGCACCGGTCTCACCAATGACGATATGGATGTTATCGAGGCCAACGAGGCATTCGCAGCGCAGGTCCTGGCTGTTCGCAAGGAACTGGATCTACCGCCGGAAAAGACTAATCCCAACGGCAGCGGCATCTCTCTCGGGCATCCCATCGGGGCCACGGGTGCGATTGTCACAGTGAAAGCGATCCACGAATTGCATCGCATCGGCGGGAAGTATGCGCTGGTGACCATGTGTATCGGTGGCGGGCAAGGTATCGCTGCCATCTTTCAGTCCATGAATTAAACAGGCAGAAAAGGAAGGAGTACGCCATGGCAACAGCAACCTTATCCGAAGTCATGGTCCCGGCTTCGAAATCTCTAGCCGGTAGAGTCGCGCTTGTTACGGGAGCGTCGCGAGGCATCGGACGCGCCATTGCGCTCGAACTTGCAAGTCGAGGAGCAACAGTAGCAGTCAATTGTCGATCGAATGTTATGCGAGCAGGAGAAGTCAGGGATGAGATCGTGCATTTCGGAGGAGTGAGTGAGGTCTTCCAAGGCGACGTCTCAGACCGGTTCGAAGCCAGAAATCTGATCCAGGAAGTATTTGGCATTTACGAGAAGGTCGACATTCTTGTGAACAACGCTGGAATCACGCGTGATAAGAGCATCCGCAAGATGACGGACGGGGACTGGACCGAGGTCATTGATACCAATCTCAACAGTGCCTTTTATTGCACCAGCGCCGCGTTGCCATTCATGATCGAAAGGAACTTCGGCCGAATCATCAACGTCTCTTCCTTCGTCGGTCAGGCGGGAAACTTTGGTCAAGCAAACTATGCTGCCAGCAAGGGCGGGCTGATCGCATTCACCAAGGTGCTCGCACTGGAACTGGCGAAATACAACATTACCGCAAATGTGATTGCCCCTGGATTCACGGCAACAGACATGACGGAGCGAATCCCTACCGACGTTATGGAGCAGATCAAGCAGCGAATCCCGATGCACCGTCTGGCGCTGCCCGAAGAGATCGCCAAGGCCGTCGCATTCCTTATTTGCGATGGCGATTACATCACCGGACAGCAGATCAACGTCAACGGCGGTATATACATGTAGCCGTTCGCGATTCTGCATCAGCGGGAGCGGGCTGCAAGCCACGAGTCGATGTGGGGCCAAGTCCGCTTGTGGGCTCCGCTCCCAGCCATGATGCCGATGTGACCACCGGGAACGCGGTATATCTCTGTGTCGGTACTTCCGACTTTCGGCAGGATCGCCTCCGACTGACAGGGCGGCGTGATATGGTCGCCTTCCGCAATCACGTTAATAAGGTTCGCCCGCAGCCGCTTCAAATTAACAACCTCGCCCCGGATCTTAAGCTCGCCCTTCATCAGTCGATTGTTGCGGTAGAGATCCACGATGAGCTGTCGATAGGCGCCGCCCGCCATGGGAAATATATCGGTGACCCAGGTATTCATGGAGTGCCATGCTTCCACGACGCGCGGGTCTTCCAGGCTGTCCCACAGCTTGCAGTAGTTTGTGATGTAGTTTTCGACTGGCTTCAGGGCTTTGGCTCCATAGTCAATCATTTCGCCCGGCATGTTGCCGAAAGTCGCGAGAACCTTATCAACATCAAAGTGCTTTTCGTCGGTCCAGCGCGCAAACGTCAGCCCCTGGCGATTCGAGAAGTCCAGCGGAGCTGTCAGCAGCAACAGATTTCGAAGGCCATCATCAGGTCGGAGCGACGCGTAAATCGTGGTGAGGATTGCACCGATGCACCAGCCCAGCATGCTGAATTCTTTTGCGCCCGACACTGCCTTCATCTTCCGAATCGCTCGCGGCATATAGTCGAGCGTGTAATCGTCGAACTTCAAGTTCTTGTCTTCCGGCCCGGGAATTCCCCAATCCAACAGAAAGACGTCGTAGCCTTTGCTGACCATGTATTCCACGAAGCTATGGCCGGGGCGCAGATCCATGATCGTGGGGCGATTCATCAAGGCAAAAATGAGGATCAGCGGTATCGGATATCGCTTCCCGGCTGGAACGACAGGAATATAGCGGTACAGCCTGGCCTTGTTGAGCGTCCAGATCAATTCTTTGGGTGTCTGCCCGATTGCCGCCTTGGTGGTCATCAGCCTGTTGAAAGTCTTTAGCTTCTGATCCAGGACAGTCCAGTCGTTGGACAATTCCGCAGCTTGCGCCATATCGACCTCTATCGTTTTCTGCCTGTCGGCTTACGCGACTTTGCGTCTTCCGCGTGTGCCCGCTTTCCGTCATGAGATACGCCTGCAGTCGCCGTCCGCGCGGCAGAAGATAACTCGACGATTCTGTCCAGTTTCGCATCCAGATCATCAAGTCGCATTTCAAGATTGGTAAAGCGCTCTGCCAATGCCACCACCTGCTGGCGAGAAGGCAGCGAGAACTGCTCAAGCGCCATGATCATGGCTTTATCCAGCGCTTCGCGAAATGGCGCGGACAAGGTTAGATAGTTGTTGAGCAAGGCACCGGTCGCCTGTGCATACTCCTCGGTGTTCACCGCTTCGATCATCACCTTCGACATGCCTTCAAGATAAGTGTCCCTCATCTTGCGAAAGGCCTCGAATGGATCGGCGGCTGTCGCATTCTTTTCTGCAGCCATGTCCAACCCCCGGCTTTCTTGCACAGAAAGCATATACCTGAATCGAGGCGAAGGCTTTCGCCGGCTCCGCTGCTCACGTCATCGGCCGGGCGGCAGTGTTTCGCCCCGATTCGAGCCTCCTGCCTGGTGAATTAGTGCAGGGTCGGTTCCGCCACCAGGTCGAGCAGGTCTTTCTGAGCTTCAAGCACGATGTCCATTCCGCGCTCCATCGAATCGGCTGCAGTTGCTACCGGCGTTCCGGCAATGCCAAGTTGCTGCTTGGCCGTCGCGAACGCTGCTTTGGCCTGCTTGGCTGTGTAGTCCATTGCCGTCTTCTGAGCAGCGATGGAGTGCTCGATCGCTTCCTTGGCCCGCTCCTTGCCTTCCCTCATCGTGTCCGACGTTTTCACCTTTCGCTCCTTCACCACCTTGGCGAAGGTGTGAGTCTGATCTACTATCAGATCGATTGCACCCTTCTGAGTCTCTGCAAACCTCTCAAAAGCAGTGGTGGCCAAATCCAGCATCAACACGCCCGGTACCGGCAGCGTGAACTTCTTCCACGCACCTACCACTTCCGCATTGTGCTTTACAGCAATCTCCAGCCCCTTCTTCTGCATCTCCGCCAGACGCTCAATGCCATTTGTGTAAAGCTCGGTCATCGAATCGATCGCATCAACCTTGACAGCTTCCGCAGCCGTGACTGGTCCTTTCGCATCCTTCGTCTCCATATCGTTCTCCATCTGCGCCCTCGCGCTGCGTTCTATGCTGCAATGCAGCATAACTCAATGCTGCGCCGCTTCGATCAAGCTGTCAAGGGGTAGAATTGGAAAATTATGGCGCAGAAGACCGTTGTGATTAAGAAATATGAGAACCGGCGCCTTTATGACACCACGAACAGTCGTTACGTGAATCTCGAAGAGGTGGCGCAGCTCCTTCAACAGGGTAACGATGTTCAGGTCATCGATGCTTCCTCAGGTGAAGACATCACGCGACTTATCCTGACCCAGATTATTGTCGAGGATGCCAAGACACCTGAATCCAGCTTTCCCCTCGATCTCCTGCGGCAGATGGTTGTTGCATCCGGTCGAGCAAGCCAGGAGAGTGCATTGCAGTACATGAAGTCGATGCTCGAGGTCTATCAAAACGCCTATCGCTCGATGCCTAATCCTCTGAACCCTTTTGACTTTATGCAGAACATCCGCACAAGTCCCGAAGAAAAGTCGGACCCTGGAACACGCCCTACGACTGCTGGAAGGACTATGGATTCCCGGCAGCCTGAGATGAAACAGTCTGAACCCGAGGATGTGGGTGCGCTGAGGGACCGCCTGGCCGAACTCGAAAAGCTGGTATCAAAGCTTGCTCCTCCGAAAAGAACGAAAAGGCGGAAGTAGCTTACCTCTGAAGGACGGACGCCTTCCCAATTTGCGACAACTGTCCAAGACATTCAATCACCATGACTGCGGCGAGGATTCTGACTTTGAGGTGCCAAGCGTCGAGCGCTCCGCGGCGAGAAAAACCAACGGCCTTGCGTTTCAGCTTGTCACCTTCTCGCCAGACGAGATAAAAGTGCGCGCCCCCGCTGCTGGTGGACTCACCCCGATGAGTATGAGTCTCGGGTCGAGCTTACCGTTTTTCTGGAGAGAGGCACGAATTGCCAGCGGCCGCCGAGTCGGCGATACTGTACGAGGTTGACTTGCTTATGATTATTCTCACTGTCCACGTTCTTCGTGCCCCGTCCGCTTGCGAGACAGTTGGCGCACATCGATTCCAGGTTTGATGGGCCAGTGGGATGGACATTGACCTCAATCACTTAACATAAGTGACTGATTATAAAAGGCGTGAGTAGTTCAGTGGTAGAACGTCAGCTTCTGCAGGCGTAAATCTCTTCAGATTCGTAGAATCCCCAAGAAATCCCCCGCGTGGATACTGGCGATTTCACGCTACCGGAGGCAGTTGCATCTGTGGGCAGATTTCAGCAAATTTGTCACTTTTAGCGTGTTTTCGTGTCGGTGAGCAGTGAATTTGGACAGTGAGTTCAGTGCTGAGAACTGGCTGAGAAGAGACATTCCCAATGATGTAAACACCGCCTTCACGTTGTGAGAGAAGGCGGGAATAGCCGGAATAGATACCAGCCATTCTCGTCTGTGTGAGCGGCTTAGGCGGCCTTTTGAAAGTACCGCGCGGCAATGGCCAGTTGTGGGTCGTTCTTGATCAACCAGTGTGCGAGCACGGAGGGATCGAAGCAGCGAGATCCACCGAACATGAGGGTCGGAATCTGACGCTTCTGAGCCATGCGATAGATCGTGTCTGGCGACTTCCCCTGTCTGTCGGTTTGCAGACTGATGATAGCTGCGAGGGCAGTCACTCCCTTTCAGATCACAAACCGCGAACGGATATTGGGTCTTGTATTCCTATCTCGATGGGAATCGCCTCGAGTTGCGGACGGAAGAACGTCTTAAGCAGATGCATCGTCTCGGTCGATCCGGACGGCGTTTTGGCGATAGACGGACAAATATGGGGCGAGATTGTCAACGCAAGCTTGTCCAAACATGCAAAGCCGATGAGGCGATCTTCTGCCATGCGGCCGTTGACCCAATTGGCACGGTGATTTGACCCATCACCATCACAAAGAGGCCGCCCAGCAGCGTGGCGCGATGAATGCGCCGAAGTACAGACAGGTCGAAAACGAAAATGGACAGCACCATCAGGTCGCGAATCACATTCGACATGAAGTGCGCCTGCTGAATGAAGGCGAAAGGCCAGCGATCGATGGCCGCGAGCGTCAGAGCAAGTGTGGCCAGCAGCATGAGCCTTTTGTGAGCCGATCCGTTCGATCGCAGATAGATCCCGAAGAAGATCAGGACCGCAAACGTTGTGATGCCTAAAATCGGAACCGAATAAAAGACGAGAGGGCCAAAAGGAAATCCCGGAGGAGCAAAGCCGCGCGTGAGCGAATCTGTTGCCGCCGCGATTCCCAATCCGACCATCGCAACGGCGAGCCCCGCCCCTGCAAAGCCAAGTGTTCGATGCAGAGAAATATTTCGACGCGCCACCAATGTCGTCTGCACACAAAAGAGGACGATCCAGGCGCTGAACACAGCTCCATGCACATGGATCAGCAGATTGCGAACGTGCGCATGGTAGATTCCTGCCAGATAGTACGAGCGCGCGAATCCAAGGAAGACAGTGCCCACGATAAGCAGCATCATCGCCCCAAAGTAAATATCGTCGGCACGTCGCTTCGGTCTGGGGAGGGCCGATCGATCGCGGGGTGTCAAGGCTGCGGAACTGTCGGCCGCTGTTGGGGAAGCCATCATGAAGCATCTCCTTGCCGTCATTGGCAGATGCCATACGGCTCGATGTGTGACAAAATTAGCAGCGCGGCCCCGGCGCGTCTTCAGCGCAGCCCTCAAAGATTTCTCATTTTTTTATCAAGGCGACTAAACTCTTGAGCAAAGGCATCTTGTATTCGTTCGGCCCCTTTTTGCTCAACCCGGAGCAGATGGTTCTATCTGTCGATGGAAGCGTCGTAGCGGTTCCCCTCAAGGCCCTCAAGACACTCGTGACACTCGTCGAGCACGGCGGAGATGTTGTGAGCAAGCAGGTACTGATTGAGGCAGTCTGGCCCGACAGCTATGTCGAAGAAGGAAACCTCACGCAGAACATCTTCCTTCTGCGTCGGCAGCTTGGGAAAGCTCCACAGGGGCAAGACTACATTGAAACCATCCCCCGCCGCGGATACAGGCTCACGGTTCCGATTCAGAGGGTGCCGGCGCCAGTTGTCGACGGGCTCGGGGATAAAGGGGTCCCTGGGCAGCAGCGTCCGGGTGAAGAACTCGATCTGGAAGCGGATCCAGAAACGCGCCGGGAGAGCAACGCACGCCGAGGAGCGTTGCAGCACAGATTATTGACTTTTGTCGCAGTCCTCGTGCTTGCCCTTCTTTCGTGGGTCGCGGTGGAACAGTGGCGCGAAATCTCATACCGGCCTCGATTCTCAGGTTTCTCCCAGATCACACGCGACGGGCTGAGCAAGCGGTTTCGGATGGAACAGATTGGAGGGCCTGAAGCCGCGATCTTTTCCGACGGAAGCCGGATCTATTTCACCGAGGGCACGGCTGACGCGTCTACGATCAGTGAAGTTTCAGCTTCGGGAGGCGATACCGCGCATATCGCGATTCCCTTCAGTCTGCCCACGTTGCTCGACATTTCCAGCGTTCGGCAGGAACTACTGGTGTCGGGCACGGTCGACCCCGCCGACGCATCGCCCCTCTGGTTGGTTCCCCTGCCTGCGGGTGTGGCGCATCCGCTCGGCAATGTCATTGCCTGGGATGCTGCCTGGTCGCCGGATGGGCTCTCGCTGGCATACGTCCGAAGCAGGGAGTTGTTCCTTGCCAACGGAGACGGCACAGGATCCAAACTTCTGGCAAATCTGCCGGGCAACGGCTGGCATCCCCACTGGTCGCCGGATGGCCGGAAGGTGCGCCTCACCATATTCGACGTCAGGTCCGCTGAAAGCTCGATATGGGAAATCTCGCGCGACGGAAGTGGACTGCGACAGGTGCCAATCGATTTGCTGGGCTCCAGCCCGCAGGCAAGCGGCGCGAACCGCGAACCGGTCGACATATGTTGCGGAACCTGGAGCCCCGATGGACGGGATTTCGTATTCCAGGCTACGCAACAGGGCCGATCCGACGTCTGGTGGCTACCGGGACAGGAACCATGGATATCGAGACTGCTGAGACGCGGACCTCGTCCGGTCCGCATCACTGCAGGGCAACTCAGTTCGCTCGCGCCAGCCTTCAGCCCGGACGGCCGCACGCTCTTTCTGATTGGCCACGAGATGCGCGGCGAGTTGCAGCGGTTTGATCCGCGCGTCGGACAGTTCGTTCGCTTTATGGGCGGAATTTCCGCGGATTTCTTGGACTTTTCTCGAGACGGGCAGTGGGTCACCTATGTTGAATATCCCGAAGACACGCTTTGGAGGTGTCGCGCCGATGGCACCCAACGTATGCAGCTCACGTTTCCGCCTCAAAGGGTTGGAGTGCCGCGGTGGTCCCCCGATGGCAGGCAGATCGCTTTCTACGTGCTTGGCGGAAGTGCTCAGCAGCAGCTTTATCTGGTCTCAGCCTCCGGAGGCGATCCAAAGCCGGCGTCGTCGCATGGCGGCGGCGAAATGAGTCCAAGTTGGTCGCCGGATGGCTCCGAGATGATGTACAGTGATTTTCCTTTCTTTTCGGCGCAGCCACAGAGGGTTGCCGTTCACATATTGCACCTCGCAACAGGGCAAGTGGAAACGGTTCCTGGATCGGAAGGATTTTTCGCGCCCCAATGGTCTCCGGACGGCAGCCATGCTACAGCATTGGCGCTGGATGGTCAGCGGATCATGTTGTTCGATTTCAGTACCCGTACGTGGAGCCAACTGGCGCAAGGATGGGGACTGGTCCGCTGGTCGGCGGACAGCCGGTGGGCCTACTATTTGAATTATCGGGACAATCCAGCTGTCATGCGCGTTCGCATCAGCGATCGCCATGTGGAGCAGGTAGCCAGCCTCAAGGGAATTCGTCTGACCGGGCATCTCGCCGGACTTGAATTTGGCCTGACCCCCCAGGGAGATCCAGTGATCACTCACGACATTGGAACGCAGGAAGTCTATTCCATGGACTGGAACAGGCCATAAGCCACCTACGATTGAGCGATGCCGGGCTGACACTCCTCGAATGACGGCAACCAGGGCTTATCGGAAATCCAGGAACTTCGGGGCGAATAAGCATCCTGCAGCTGGGAAGGCTCGTTGCAAACCAACTCAAACCGGTGGCAGCAACGAAGCAATGAATTAGGTTCATCTCCATAACGGTCGGTGTCCTTGTCGCACAGCCTTAGAATTCCTCAGCCTGCTTAGCGTCGTAGAAGCGCGGGTGTCTTCCATCTCCCGACATCCGAGATCACAGCTAAATTCATTGAAAGAAGAAGTCTGACAAGGCGACTGAGGTTTCTTACTTCACGTTCAAAACGCGCTTAAGCACAGCCTGTAAACCTGCCTTGGCCTGCGCATATTCTTCGGCTGAAATCAGTCCGGCGATTTTGTCTTGTTCGAGCGCAAAGAGCTCCTCTTTGAGTGTTTCTAGTAACGAACCTTGTCGCGCGAGCTGAATGTTCGGACCAAGTTGTGCTTGTGCGCGAGGATTCTCCATGACACTGCTCTGTGTCACAACCTCGGCGACAGGCGTACGATTTGCACTGATCTCTCCATCTGCTCTTCTGCGTAAAGCGAAGAAGGCTATCCCAGCAAGCAGGACCGCAAATCCGCCGAGAAGCCAAGATTTCGAGCCGGTAAGAGGGTCAGGTGAGGCGATCGGCGTACCAATTCCTCCTCCCGGGTTGCCTCCGCCCGGGGAACTCACCGGCTGCATCGCCGCTCCTGTTGGGTCCGCCGGCATCTCGCCTTCACCCGAGACCGTAAAACTGATCTCCTCGCCCGGATGCACATTCCTCACCACGTGGGTTTCCACTTTCGGGTCTTCCTGCGTTGCCTGGAAACGCGAACCACCCTGTGACGCGAACTCGATGCCCTTCGCCGTATACACCACAACGTTGTCTGCCATCATCTGAGGTCGCACAGTCAATGCATGCCGTCCGTTGTACGCGAAATGGTACTGCACCTCGAATAGCGTTTCCTTCTCAGCCTGGTCGGGCTGGATAGGCACATTAACCGTGTAGTGTCCGGCTTGCGCGAGGGGAATGAGATGCGTTCTTGTTCCCAGTCCTCCGGGACGTGTCGCAGCCGCCTCATCAAGCTGCGCTCCGTCGGGCAAGACAACCTCAAAGGTCTTATCGCTTAGCTGCGTCCGAGGCGGCGAGCTGACATTCCGCACAAGATAGCGCTCCCGCACGCGCAATGTCCCTCTCGCTGCTTCGATCAAAAGCATGTCCGCGTCGATCCCGACTCCATCGACTTTCGCTGCTATGTCGTAAACGGTGATGTCTGCTGACGAGCCACCCTGCGGAGCAGCGATGAAATAGGTCCCGCCCTGGTGCTCCACACGAATCAGATAAGAAGCATTACCCGGCGTCTGCAATTTGAACTGACCGGCCGCATCCGTTACTGTGCTGGCAGCGTCTGCCATGCCTGCACTCGGATCCACTAATGTGACCTTGTCGCTCACGGCGGGCTTATTGGTTGTCTTGTTGATGACGGTTCCATTTACCGTAGCCGCATGGGCGCTTGCAGCCACGGACAACGCGAGGGATGCAGTCATGCGAAGAATCTTCTTCATGCAATACTCCTGGACTTCGTGTCACCCGCCGCGTGCGGGCTGTCCCCTCCGAATGCAATCCCCGCCGACTTCAGAAAATCCGATGGCGATGTCCCCCCGGCGAATATCCATACGAAATCGTTCGTCAGTTCTCGCATCTCTCCCCCAACCTCAATCAGCACACTGCCTTCACGAAACTCGATCGGGATCGAGTTGAATAGCACCTCGAGCTTGCCGCTGGCTATATGCTCGACGATGCGTTTCGAGTTGCGGTCTTTCAGGCGGCTGAACTCGCCCTTGCGGTACGAGAGGGTAACCCGGTTGCCAGCCTGGTGCGCTAGTCCCATTGCTGCCTCCACGGCACTGTCTCCACCGCCCACCACCAGGATGTTCTTACCGGAGTAGTGGTCCGCCTCGATCAGCCGGTAGAGAACATGGGGCAACTCCTCTCCCTTTACGCCGAGCTTTCGCGGAGTTCCGGCACACCCGATCGCCAATACGACAGCCCGGGAAAGATGCTCCTCCTCGGTCGTTCGAACCCGGAACAGTCCGTCGGACAGCTTCTGCACTGAATTCACCCCTTCTGCCGTCTGAATATTCAGATCGGTGCGTGCCATGATCTTCTGCCAGAACGCCAGAAGGTCCTCCTTTGAGAGGCTGGTCTTGTTGAATCTGCCGTGAAGCGGGAACTCCACCGGGCTCGTCATCACCAGTTTCTGCCGCGGGTACTTGGAAACCGTTCCGCCAACGCTCTCGCGTTCCAAGGTCAGCGTTCGCAGTCCATGTTCTGCGGCCCTGAGCGATGCACTGATCCCTGCCGGGCCTGCGCCGACAATGATCACATCCCAGACAGCATTGTCCGTGGGTGCATGTGGCGACGATCGCAAACGCTGCGCGATCACATCCACGCAGTCCCGTCCCTGGTTAACCGCGTTTTTGATAAGCGCCAGGCCTCCAAGTTCGCCCGCAATGAAAAGATTGGACACGCTCGTCTCGTATTCAGGGCTGATGATCGGCATATCCGCACCAGAACTCGGCTTCGCCATCACCATCGTGATCGCGCCCACCGGGCACTCCTCCGCGCAAAGCCCATGCCCGATGCACTTGTGCCCGTTTACGATCGTCGCCTTTCCATCGATCAGCGCCAGCACATCACCCTCCGGACACACCGACACACACGCGCCGCACCCGATGCACGCGTCGCTCAGGATGCGCGGATGCTGCGCCTTCGGCCCCTCCGAAAACATGGGTCCATGTTCGGCCCGCTCGCGTGCCTGTTCCTCCTTGCGCTTATGTTCGCGCCAATATCGGACCAGGAAGAAGCCGAGCACGCTTCCGGCAATCAGCCATGTCAGCAAGGTCTCCATCGCCTAGCGCATCCCCATTCGGGCGAATCCAAGACCCATAACGACTGCGATATGCAGAATGGCGAGCAGGGCAAACGCATAGCTGAATGGCCTGTGGATGACATGCCACAGGTGAAACACGCGCTGTGTTTGATCCAGGAACAGCACACGTTTCGAGAGTGACGCTTTTTGCTTCACGATACCGATGATTTCTTCTACCTCGCGATTTCCAGTGGATATCAGCCCCCCGAGCGACCTCAAGCCCCTCGCCGGTCCTCCGGCCATGCGCCTCAGCCTCGCCATTCTGAACGGCATTCCGATGTCCAGCATTATCATCTGGCAGATCGCACCAATGGCTCCGATGCGACTCGCACGGTCCGGAGAAGCTATCGTCAATGCCCTTCGCAACTGCTCCTCTGTGAATACCGACTGCACCAGCAAAAACTCAGCGAGCGCGCTCTCGTTTTCATGCAGTTCGCTCAATGACATCTCGGCCGCCGTCAACGAACGCGGAATCTGCGCATACAGATACCTGCCCACCACGCCGCTTAATGCCACCGCTAGCATGATCCAGAAAGCGACGCCGGCGATGCCCTGGAATTTGAATGACGCATGGAACGCGATCACGACCGGCGCCGAAACACCTGCGATCACATGAAAATCCATCCAGTGGCGCGCTGTTCCTATTCGTCCCAGCCAGGGAATTACTTTGCGCAAGGCGTACAGGAAAATGATGAAGAACATTATTGTTCCAAGCACTCCAAGCTTTAGTCCGATCGTACCGCTTGGCTTCAGGAGTTCATGCTTTTCTGAGTAAGGCCTCTGGTCGAGCGGCAGGATGTAGTAGCTTGCTCCATAGATGGCAATCGAAGCCAAAAACACAAACGCCGCGAACGACGCTACCATCACCCTGACGCGATGCCGGAGCTCCTTGCGCTGTGCTCGGAATGCGGAAGAGGAAGTTGTGCTCGTCTGGAGAATTGTCATGCTCATCGCTGCTCCTTCTCATCAGGCTTGTCTGTTACCGACTCCGGTGGGACAAGCGGGTCGGGGTGAACTTTAAAGTTCGGATCCTGTTGCGCGTCCGTCGAGAACGACTTGTAACTCTCGAAGATGTGGGTGTTGCGCCAGTGCTGTCGCGGCGTCGTGACGTCGACAACGGCCTTGGCAGGAAGCGTCCACGTCTCCTTGCCGAAATTCTCGGGCTTGTATTCAACGTGAATCTCCAACGAGCGTAACCCCACATCGCTCATGTCGTGCATGAGGCTGGCGTTCACCTGAATCACTTCGCCCGACGTCTCATCCAGCCATGCGGTCCCTTGAAACTCAAGCGGATATTCACGGCCTCTCAAGGCCAGCGCAGCTGGCGTCCTGCGCCCGGTAATATGCGCAAAGTGAATCGGTATCGTGGCTTTGTTCCCGATCATCTCTTCTGGTCCGGTTGCAAACGAGAAAGCATTGCTATAGTACGGATGAAAGACGAGCAGCACGGTGGAGATTCCATTCGTGGTCAGCATTGGAGCGGAGATCGACTTGTGCTTTGCATCTGGCGGCTCAATGCGCGACTCGTTCAACTGGAACTCCTCGCCGCTGCCGTTCATCATGATCAGGTAATCGAACTGTGAACGTTCCGTTTCATCAACGTGTCCCTTCGCATTGAGTTTTTGCTGCGTCACGATCTCTGAACAATGCAGATCGGCCAGTTTGGATAGATACCGGCCGATCTGTTTCTGCGCGAGTGCCAGCGGATCGGATTCGCTGGTACGCTGCGCGTCTGCCCGCGATGCACAGGCCGCGAGAGTAAGTAATATTGCAACTGTGCAGTATCTACGGCGCATTTGTGCTCCCCGGCCTGCGTGTTCGTGTCCGATTGTCAAACCGATATCCGAGTGTCGATGTCCACTGGTTGTAGTTCAGCGTGCCGCCGCGCTGGATCGTGTACATGCTCTCAAAGAAGAGTTTTGCGCCCAGGTTCGACTCGAACAGGAAGTTGACAAAGGATGAATCGCTGTTCGAGGCGACCGGCGATGAATACGTATATCTGCCAAACTGCAGATTCAACCGCAGATTGTCCATCATCTCGCGCGACACTGTAATCGTTGTATATTTCCCAGAAGCGAATGAACTGTCAAACTGCGCGAACCGTGCATCCGCCGTTAATCCAGTCTTCCAGATATTCGCCATCGTCGCGCCAAACATCTTGTTCAGCGCGCTCTTCGGATCAGTGGAATCGCTGCTGCTTCCCAGGCTGAAATATCCTGTGATATGGCGCGGAAATTGAATGCGCGCCCCACCATTAATCCCCTGGTAAAGATACTTATCCAGTAGTCCGGTACCAACCAGCGTCGGATCATACGTGGGCACATCGCGGAAATACGTGTCGGTCAAATCGAGGGTTACTCGCGGATGCACCTCAACTCGAAGCGAGAGCAGGCTCTGCCCGATGCCTGCGCTGACTGGTGCCATCCCCGGATTGGCAGTTGGACGGTCGATCTGTATCGATTGGTAAAGAGTGAAGTATCTCTTGAACGAGAAATCATTCTCGGCAAACACGAATGGCCGGTTCACGGTCCACTTCAGCAATTCGACGCCGTAACCCGTGCTTGTCGAGTATCGAAACGAGTCAAAGTCGCCACCATGCACATTGACATAGAGTCCACCGATTCGGCGCTGCGGGTTATAGTCCCAGGCAGTCGGATCCGGAGTTGAACCTGCAAACATACCCAGCATTGCGTGCTTCGAAAACTGCATTCCGCCATAGGCCCCATCGATCGTCTCCAGGCTGTTTGCGTATGGCACATACAGCCTTCCTATGCCCGCAGACCAGCGCGACTCCGGATTCATATACGTCAGACTCATCAGGTACGTACGGTTGATCAGATCCTGGATAGAGCTTTGATATGCCGATGAGTTTTGACGCAGGTTTCCGCGCCAGTAGCCGTTGAGGTTCCAGTGAGTCCCGAACATTCGTGTGAAATCGGCACGGAATACCATCCCATAGGAATTCGAGACCGATGCGCCCTGCCCAATTTCTCGAATTGAGCTTATGTCGAAGCCGATCCTCCCTCTGATCTGGTTCACCTCGGGTAACGGCGGACGAGGCAACGTTTCGCGCACTTCCTCGTCCAGTGGATCGCCGGCGCTGAAGCTGATCACCATCGGGTACTGCCGCGTATTCCCCAGCGCGCTTTTCTCTACCAACTTTGAAACTTCATCGTTGGGGAGCGAGAGAACATCGCCTGAAACGATATTCCTGCTGCTCAATTCCACCTCACACACCCCTGACGCCGATGCAATCGCGACCACCTTCAGCTTCGCGATGATCCCGGGCTCTATCGCCGTGTTCCCGGGAGAAGCTTTTGTCGGGTCTTGTTTGAGAATCAGCGCTGTCCCCTCCTGCAACCCTGCTTCCCGGCCGCCATCGATGTATGCGTTGTTTCCATTTACATACTGAACGTGAAACTCCGTACGCATCGTGGCAGGAGCGCTCTGGGCCGTTACCTGTGGCTCTTGTGGTGTGCTCTGTGCCCACATCGGCACGGAGAGCATCAGGATGCTCAAAAGACGCCGCATCGTTGCTAACCTCCGTTGCCGTTTTTGTGGCATGCATAGCAGTTCACGCTGTTGTACACGTATCCCGATACACCGCTGTGTTTCGGGTTGGTGGCTGCTGCTGTGTGGCAATTCGTACATGTAAATATCGAGTAGTCGCTTGAGTTGGTATGACAAGTCGTGCACACGCCATTCGCGCTTCCATGATTGAGCGGGAAGAAGGTGTGGTACTGGGATGGCAACGTCGCCGGAACCCACGCGGCGGTGGTATGGCACGTGGTGCACGTGGTCGGCCAGCCGGCACTCACGTGGTTCGGATTCGTCGTCGCAGTGAAATCCGCTTTGTGGCACGAGTAGCAGTCGGTCGGCGTGCCAGCGAACACGTTGTTGATGTGACACTGATTGCACGCTACGTTCACATGCGCACCCGTCAAGGGAAACGGGGTGTTGTTGTGATTGAAGGTCGCGCCAGCCCACGAAGTTGTTGTGTGGCAGGTATCGCAGGTCGTAGGGAAGCCAGCGGACGCATGATTCGGGTTGTTCGTTCCGTTCCAGGCCGTCTGGTGGCACCCGTAACACGTTGTTGGCAGGGTTGTGTAGTTGTTGTTCGTGTGGCACTGCAAGCATTGCAGCGTCGTGTGCGCTCCAGTCAGGGGGAAAGCTGTGTTGTTGTGGTTGAAGGACGACGGGCTCCATCCACTTGTCGTGTGGCAGATCGAGCAGTCGGTCGGAAAACCTGAGGACACGTGGTTGGGGTTAGTCGTTCCGCTGAAGTCTGCCTGGTGACACGAGTAACATGCAGTCGGAGTCGACGAGTAATTGTTATTTGTATGGCACTGGACGCACGTCAATGTAGCGTGTAATCCGGTCAGAGGGTAGTTCGCATATACGGCATGGTTAAAGTTGACGTTGGTCCAATTGGTCGTGCTGTGACAGGTGTCGCAGGTCGTGGGAAACCCAGCTGCAGCGTGACTCGGATTTGTGGTTCCCTTGAAATCTGTCTGGTGGCAGCCGTAGCAGGTTGTCGGCAGTGTTCTGTAGTTGTTATTCGTATGACACTGCGTGCATGGCACGGTGGCGTGTGCGCCAGTGAGCGGGAAAACTGCTGCATGATTGAAAGTGGAGGTCGTCCAGTTGCTGGTGGTGTGACAGAGCGTGCAGTCGGTGGGGAAACCAGAAGCCGCATGGCCCGGATTGTTCGTACCATTGAAGTCGGCCTGGTGGCACCCATAGCAAGTCGTGGGAAGCGTCGTGTAGTTGTTGTTCGTGTGGCAACTCGCACAGGGCACCGTCGTGTGAGCTCCCGTAAGCGGGAACGAAGTGTTGTTGTGATTGAAGGTCGCGAGCGTCCACGAGGTCGTGTTGTGGCACTGCGTACAGCCTGTCGGAAATCCTGATGACACGTGCGGTGGGTTGTTTGTTGCTGTGAAGTCTGCCTGGTGGCACCCGTAACACGTCGTTGGCAGTGTCGTGTAGTTGTTGTTCGTGTGGCACTGAGCGCAGGGCACGGTGGTGTGCGCACCGGTGAGTGGGAACGTAGTTGCGCTGTGGTTGAAAGTCGACGGACTCCACCCGCTTGTTGTGTGGCAGAGAGTGCAATCTGTCGGAAACCCCGAATTTACGTGACTCGGACTGTTCGTCCCACTGAAGTCTGCCTTGTGACAGGCGTAGCACGCCGTAGGGGTCGACGTGTAGTTGTTGTTTGTATGGCACTGCGCGCAGGTAACCGTCGCATGCATGCCGGTCAACGGGTAATTGGCGTATACCGCGTGATCGAATTTTGCATTCAGCCAGTTCGTTGTGGAGTGGCACGTGCCGCAATCGTGCGGCAGCCCAAGCTGCGCATGCGGAGGGTTGTTGCTATTGGTGAAATCCTTTGAGTGGCAGCCGAAACATGTCGCTGGCGTCCCCTTGAAGACATTGTTCAAGTGGCAAGAAGTGCAGGGCAGTGTGATATGCGCGCCTGTCAATGCATAGCCCGTCACCTTCAGGTGATCGAACTTCGCGTTGAACCAGGTATCCATCGTGTGGCAGCTTTCGCAAGTCGTCGGAAAGCCTGCCGAGACGTGGTCGAGAACCGGCGTTTGAAAATCCTTTTGATGGCACGAGTAGCATGCTGTCGATAGGCCCGTGAATTGTCCCACTGCTGAGTTCTTGTGGCAATCCACGCATTCCAGCATGGCATGGGCTCCCACCAGTGGGAAGCGATTGAGATGATCGCGGATCTCCTTGTTTGAAACCTGCCAACCCTTGACCGTGTGGCAATTCTCACAATTCGCGCCAAACTGCCGGCGATGAATATCGGCATGGCAATCGGCGCAGTGCTTGCTCACGTTTTTGAAGATCAAGCTGGCGTGACACTGTGTGCAACCGACCCTCTGATGCATCCCCCGCAGCGGATAGCCCGTCTGGTCGTGGTTAAACTCGGGATTCGAGCGGATCGGCTTCCAACTCGTGTAGGTGTGGCACTCCTGGCAGGCGGCGGATATAGGCCCGTGCGGGTTCGTGACCTTTGCCTGCGGACCGCCTACCTGCGGACGCGAGAGTTCCGCAGGCTTTTGCAGCGTCATCGCCGCAACCAGGGGCGCAACAAAAATCAACAGAATCAGCTTGCGCTTACCACCCATCCCTCTGTCACGTCCTCCGCTGCGTCTGTCAGCCATCGCACCTTCAGCGCGCGAAGACAGAAAGGCTCTCCCAGCATCTCTGCAGCGACTACGGTAGCTTCGCCGCACGACGCGCAAAAATGCAGCCACCACTGAGTGCTTAAGGGCAGATCAGGGGCTACTTCGAAAGCTCGAAAGAACCTGGTACGCAGATCAAGCGGTTACCGGGGTATTTATATGGGCGGCCAATAAGCAATCAGCTGGCTTCGGTGGGTTGGCGCGACCTTCCTCTAACGGGCAGAGTCCGGTGGTTATTGGTTAAAGGCAACGGCCATCAAAACAGCGAGTATTCTGAATCGACGGGGATCGGGGACTGTAGTGAGCCTGATCACCAATTTAAAAAACGATACATCAATAAACAATTTTCAGTCCATTACAAAAGGCCATGGTCGAATGGATTCAAAATGAACTTTTCTTCATCTTTGCATCGCGCCGTGGACGTCTTGGCTTTTGGAATTATCCCTCCATGACATGCTTCGCAGTTCTTCGGTGTTGGCTTGTAGAAGAGAGTCTCGAGTCCATTCACCTGCTTCTTCAGAGTGTGGCACGCCGAACACATTACATTCTTATGACCACCCTTGAGCGGAAAGCCTGTTTTTTCGTGATCGAAAAGTGAAGGCCGCCACTTGTTGCCGTTGTGGCATGATTCACACTGCTGCGCGCGGCTTCCAAATTGATCGGCATGCGGGTTTTCGTGGCATTCTGCGCATTTTGTCGGTGTTTTCGTGAAGTCAGCGTGGCGCATGGTGAGTTCTAGGTTCGGCGGCTTGTGACACTCTGCGCATGCCACTGCCCGGTGCGATCCGATCAGAGGGAACCGCGTGGCATCATGATCGAACTTTGACAGATCTTTCCATTCTCTCGTCGAGTGACACGCCTCGCAGCCCAGAGCTCGACCTGCAGCATTGTGCACAGCCATCCGTTTCGCAAACTGGCCGTGATGCACATCCTCGTGACACGTCGTACAGGCCAGTTGACTGAAGTGATAGGGGATTACTTTGGTGCCGCCCGGTGCTTTGTGACAACTGATGCAGGCAACTGCGATGTGACCTCCGGTCAGTGGAAAGTTGGACTTCTGGTGCAGCGCTAGTGAGTAACTAGTTGTCTCGAACGTTGCCCCATCGTGACATTTCTCACATCGGTTATTCCAAGGTGAGGCGGCAAATTGCCCGACATGCTCGTCCTTGTGGCAATCAATGCAAAGTGCATACTTAATCTTGAATCGCGTTTCTTTGCCCGCCGGCACATGGCACGACGAACACTGCACCGTGGCGTGCGGAAAGATCAGCGGGAACCCTGTCTTTGCGTGATCCGCAAGCGAGAATGTCGATGGTGACCATCCCTGAACCGTATGGCAGCTCTCGCATTTGTCTCCATCACTGCGCTTGGCAAACTGACCACCGTGTGGATCAGGTTTGTGGCAATCGGCACAAGCGTCGTGTGCTATCGGAGTTTTGAAATCTCCGCCGGTATGGCACTCGACGCAGCCAACGGCCGCGTGTTTGCCTTCGAGCGGGAAGTGCGTCCTCGAGTGATCGAACGTCGTCGTGAAAATCGACTTCTTCCAAGTAAACGTCGTGTGACAACAGTCGCATCCCTGCTTGAATGCGCCCTTGTGCGGATCCACGCGGTGGCAGTCAGAGCAGTTCGTAAACGCGAGTCCCGAGTAACGCGGCTGTCCATCCTCATCTGGTGTATGACAGCTTTTGCAAAGCACATAGCGATGTTCTCCCGTCAGTGGAAACCGTGTCTTCGAGTGATCGAATCCTTCCTTGCTGATATTTGCCGTCTTCCAATCCGTTGTAGAGTGGCACCGCGCACAATCGGCTCCGAACCTTCCCTGGTGCTTGTCTTCATGGCACGTCCCACAACTCGGCGATAACCCCATCCAGGTATGGTTCAGGTCTTTAGACGCAAGTAGAGTTCGCGCCTGCACCGAAACATGCTGAGCTGCGTGGCACGAGCGGCAGCTTACTCCCACGTGCTTTCCGTCGAGTGTGTATCCGGTCTTTGAGTGATCGAATCCTGTCGGCGTCGGATCCCAATGGATCATCTGGAAGTTCACTCCGTTGTGATCGGAGTGGCACTTCACGCAAGACACACCCTCCGGCCCAGAACGCGGATAAGTCGCATGCAATCCGCGGTTCTGTTTCTGCTCGGTGGCGATTTCCTGGTGGCATTCAAGACAGCGGAACGACGGCGCGCGCGTCGATACAGCGTGACACTTAGTGCAGTTCGTGTCGCCAGTGAGGCTCTGATGTGCTTTCGCCAGCGGTCCCGGCGAAATCTGCGCATTAAGAAAGGAAGGGATCGCAAGGAGACCCGCCCACACCGCCGTCACGATTCTTCGTCTGTTCACTCGATTGGTTCGAGCGCGCTCGTTTGAAGAATTAGCTCGTCGCAGACAATGCCAGACTCTGTCGATCATGCATCCGATCCTTGCAGTCTTTCCATCGGGTTGGCTGGAATTGGAAAAAGCTTCAACCTGAAGTTTTCGCACATTAGACCAGCAGATTAGGAAAGAGGTGAGCCAAGGCAAAGGGGACAAGTCAAGGTGATGACGACTTCCGCAGCGTGTTCAGCAGGATGGTGTAGTTGAGTATGCCACCTCAGGGGAGCAACGGACCAGCCCAAGTCCGCAATGCTCAGTACTTCGGTTTCAGTGCTTTCAGCGGACGAGGCTGCTCGATCATCTGGAAAAGTACAGCGTTCCGAATCTAACCAGCGTTGAATTCCGCTCCTCAATTGCCGCCATCAGGCCAAGCGCTCATTGAGCCATTCAAGTCGATCAGTGTTCTTGGCAAATGGACGCATAACCGAGTTGTCGCCGAAGGCACAGTCAGAGATTGGCGAATGAGGAAGTTGTCCATGAAGAGTTGGTTGAAGGAACCGCGGTTAAAACCGCGGGGCGGAGTAAAGATGCGGAAAGGGTAAGAAAGGGGTGAGGTCCCGGCGCGCTGATGAGTCTGATATGACCGGGTGATCAGTTCAATCCCTGGCGCAAGGACAGCGATCTGGGCAGGTGACAAACGCAATCGAACTGCGGTATGGATCTGAGCCACATAATTGGACTTTACGCAAGATACGCCCGTGGTGGTCTACAAGGCCATTGGACCGTCCGATTTATGTTAGCGAACGAGGCAAGCTTCACCAGCACTTATTATCTGGCGCAATTTGTGATCGAACGTTCGAAACTCAAGGAGTTGTCTAAATCATGACGAAGCGGAAAAAAACCAGCAAGAAAAAGGAAGCGAAACACGTGAATCAAACTGCCAATCAGCGGGCTATGGCAAATCCCAAAACACAGGCGATCTTGAGCGCTCTCCGAAAAGGTTGGGGCGAGATGAGCCTGGAGCAGCTGGGCGAACAAATAATTGAACTGATTGGCCTCAAATGTTCGGCTCGTTGGGATCGCGGATGAGTTGGGAAAACCCGCGACGACTATCCTCCGGTACATTGGGAGCGCGAAGACAACTGGAACAAACAGCGGGTGGATCGGAAGGATGGAGCGGACCTTGGCCAAGGGGCCCATCACGCAAAAAACAAAGAGCGCTCGCAAGATCGCCGCTTGCAAACCTTCTGTGCCCCCCAGCCGAGAAGGGGCCGCGGGCCGTCATCAAGGAAGAGTACCCGGTGAGGAATGATGCTCCCTCCTTAACAACTGAGCAGACAAAAAGATCACTTCCTCTTGATCGACCAGTACTCAAGCGCGCGCGGTCACGAACCAACCATCGAGCGACAGAGAGATCTTTCCTAGACAGGACCAACCAAAAACTAGGCCCGCTGGAATCTACGAGTCGAGCCGGCAAATCGCGGAGGCCAAAAGACAGCGACTAGCTGCACTCTCCGATTCAATCAAAACGCGACCGTACCGCGACGCAAGATCGATGAAGCGGCAAGGCAGGCCATTGCCGCCTTCAGACCCTATCTGACCCGTATCTTAAGCGTCAGAGAGCCTTTTGACACACAAGCTCCCATCCTCTTACGACGGTTTCGTATGGGACGTGAAAATCAGGAACTCTACGATTCTCGCTGGCCGATTCTCGCAGAGCTGAGCTAAAAAGCACCAGATGCTGAGCCGCTTAAACGAACGCAGCTAAAACTGAATGTTCCACTTTCTCACGCACCTCATCTTCGCCGACGAGGTGCAGATATTTCTGTGTGGTTGAGATGTCTTTATGTCCGAGCACTAACTGCAACTTCTTGAGCCCTAACACCGGCAGCATGTTGCTGGCGAATGTTGACGCCATTAGTGAAGGAACCAGCGTGAACAGCGCGGAGCGGTTTTGCAGGAGTAAGGCAGATTTTCCTTCTTTGTTGCTGAACGCTTGACGCTGTAGGTTCCCCCGCACTTTCCGCAATTGAGATCCGCGCGGAGAGCGATCTCCTTACATGCTTCCAGCATGTGCGCATCAACGCCATCACCGCCGTAGTCAGGCCGGGTCGGATGTTTTGGGGCGGGGAACACGAGGAGAGAATCGCTCTTCTTTTGCCGCGCGTTGAGGGTGGTAAGCAGAGCAGACGGCACCTCGACGGCTCGAATTTCGTAGCTCTTCGGTGTGAAGTTCCACTGAGGTTTTGCAGAATCGCTGATCTTGCCGGTCGTGCAATGGATGTTGGACCAGGATAGGCGAGTAGACCTCGATCTGTTTATCCGTTGTCTTCGGCCAGTCGCCTTTTCGAAGTTTGATGTCAGCGCCGGCGCCGCGCATTGCCTGCAACATCACGACGGCTCTCTTGTTGGTCGTGCTCCGGTTGAGGACCTCCTTCGCGGCCCGCTGCGAACAAGACCATGATGTCCGACCGATCAAGACGGGAGACAAGATGCTTTCCACAGTGTTCTCGGAACCATGCCAAATCGCGTTTGTATGCCTGTAGGTCGCCGCACTCTTGGTAGCTTTTACATCGCGGAGATACTCCGCGATTGCAGCATCGATTGTCTTGCTCTCGGCTGTCTCTGGTTCAGGCTCTGGTTCGACATCTCCGGCAAGGATTCCCATTGACGTGCCAGGCGTTCAGCGCCTCGCGGGGAGAGGAACCAATGGCCTCGCGTTTTAGCTTGCCTTCTTCCCTCCAGGCGAGATAGAAATGCCCGTCCTTGCTGCTGGCTGGCTCGCCATCAATAAGTACGAGCCGCGGGTCGGGCTTGCCATTCTTTCGAACCACTCGGATGAATTGCCAGCGGCCGTCGACTCGGCGATACTGTAAGAGGTTGACTTGTTTATGACCATACCCGCTATCCACGTTCATCTTGCTCCTTCGGTTATCGAGAGGGCTGATATACGTGATTTATCAAAATGATCAGTGGGTTGATCAGTGAGGCCCCTCACGCTTTAGTAAATTATTGATTGTAAAGGGCGGGAGTAGTTCAGTGGTAGAACGTCAGCTTCCCAAGCTGAATGTCGCCGGTTCGATCCCGGTCTCCCGCTCCAGAGAATCAACAACATCGCAAGAAGCCGGAATCCAAGCTCGGCACAGATTCGCCGTAACCGCATTCGAAAGCACATCCCGCGTGAGCTCTTGCGATCACTGAGATATGCTCCAGCATTCTTCGACCTCGATTCCGTCAAGTTCGGGATCGCGGAGACCATGGTCAATTGTTCTGCTGAGTCCTAAAGCGGCGGAACGAGTCTAAAACATCCGCCTCTTCCCGGGTGACGAGCACCATTCGTAGTTCTTCCCTTGACAAGCAGGCTCGGGCATAGTCCTCAAGCGTTTTTATGTCTTTAAGCAAAAGTGTCATTGCCGGTATCGTCAAAAATGGATTCCCCTTTTCGCAGGCCCTCCGTGATGGCGGAGATATCCAACAAAAGCTCTGCGCCTCCCAAAGGGATCAACTGTTATGTAATGGATGTGCTGATATTCGCACGATCAACGAATGCAGTCGTTGCTGTAGAGCAAGCACGCGATTGAACGTCCACATCGTTCGCTCGCCTACAGAACGCCAGATGAGTTCAGGCAGAAGACAGGCCACGCAAATGCGGAGAGCACAGAACGTATCCCACATTTACACAAGCCTCGACGGCGGATGCGCGTAATCTCGGGGCCAAACCGAAACCGGAAAACTCTGGTTATCAATAGTTTGAGAAATCGGGGGCAGGTCAGTACGGCAAGAACAGCAATGGGAGGGAAGCGTGGTGAAGGGTCCTCGGCTAGCTTGCGCCGTTGCTGAGGTCGATTGGGACCGAACTTGGCATCCTCTGCGTGCAAAAGGTCTGACGCGGTCGCGATTGGCCGAAGGGACAGGTTGATTGCTTCTCGGCTACCACGACGACCCGCGGCATCAGCGGAACGCGCTACCTTACCTTCCCGGCAAGGGCACCGGGAGACAC
>NZ_JBARMD010000061.1:0-14319 GCF_049802275.1 Occallatibacter sp.
CTATGACTCTGTTTAGCCATGGGGACCTCCATGCCGGCAGAGCGCCCAGGGCACGAATGCGGAAGCAAACTCCGAATCGAGATCGCCGCCCGAAGACGGTCGTTGTCACACATCTGGATCGTCCGACATCCAATTAACTCCCACATCGCCGTCCACCTGCCGTCAGCCTGCGGTGAGTCTCCGTTCTCACTGTCCAAAAGATTGCGGGCAGGCTCTTGGGTCCGAATCCAGTTCCGAAAAGTGGAACAGCGATGCAACTCAACGTGAAACGCGGGCGTCCCTTTTGTCAGGGCTGGAGCTGCCAGTGCCGTCAGCAGCAGCCTCAACAGAAAACATTTGGACCAAGAACCCGGGCAAGAACCGGAGCCGAGGCTGCATGATTTGAGCGAAGCGATTGGCGACTATGGAATGATTGGCGATCTACGCACCGCGGCGCTAGTTAGCGCGACCGGAAGGCTTGCCTGGCTGTGCTGGCCCGACTTTGATTCGCAGGCTTGCTTCGCCAGCCTTCTTGGAGATGAAGCGAATGGAAGCTGGCTTCTTGCTCCCAAGTCTTTCAACTGCTCGGTCCGCCGTTATCTTCCCGGCACTCTTGTGCTGGAAACGACCTTCATTGAGGCCACGGGGGCGCGCGTCGCGGTCACCGACTTCATGCCTTTGGGGAAGCGACAGTCAAGCGTGGTGCGCATCGTGCGGGGGGTTGCAGGCAGGTCGCGAATGCGAACCTGCTTTGCTCCGCGCTTCGATTATGGCAATGCGCAGCCACGCCTGGAGCAGTTGGAGGATTGTACCTGGAGCGCGGTGACAGGCCCGCATCGTATAACTCTGCGGACCAACGTGCAGCTTCGCTGTGAAAAGGGAGATATTGAGTCCGAGTGGCTCGTGCACGAAGGCGAAACCAGCTTTTTCGCGCTGCAACACAGTAATTCTTATTTGGAGCCAATACCGTCGGCGATTAACGCCGAACACGCAGAGCGAGAAACTATTGCGCACTGGTCTGAATGGACTTCGCGAAGCACCTATCAAGGACAGTATCGGGACGCTGTTGAGCGTTCGATGCTCACGTTGAAAGGCCTCACGAGCGCGGAGTCGGGTGGCTTCATCGCGGCGCCGACCACGTCACTTCCTGAAAAGGTTGGTGGAAGGCGCAACTGGGACTATCGATTCTGCTGGCTGCGCGATACAACCTTCTCGATTTTGGGCCTGATGCATTGCGGATATAGGACCGAGGCCAAGGCGTGGCTGGAGTGGCTCAGCCGATCAGTGCAAGGAAATCCAAAAACGCTGAAGACTCTTTATGGTTTGACCGGGAAACGGGAGCACAGCGAATGGGAGGCCAAATGGCTTCCCGGATATCGGGGATCAAAGCCGGTGCAGATCGGCAATAAGGCATCTGACCAGCTACAACTGGACACTTTCGGGGAAGTCATGGACGCGCTTTATCGCGCACGCCGCATGGGCCTCTACCCGTTGGAAGACAGGAGCGGTCGAGCGCTGGAACTTCCGCTGCTGGAACACCTGGAAAAGATCTGGACAGAGCCGGATTGCGGTTTGTGGGAGTTTCGCTTGGGACCGCAGCAGTTCACGCAGTCGAAGGTGATGGCATGGGTGGCGTTCGATCGCGGCATTCGCATGGTGGAGAAATATGGAATCAAGGGCCCGGTTGATCGGTGGCGTAAGATTCGATCGAAGATCCACAAACAGGTGTGCGATCGCGGATTCCATCGGGGCATGAACAGCTTCACGCAAGCCTATGGTTCCAAGCACGTGGACGCGAGCCTTCTTCTGCTCCCGCTGGTCGGCTTTCTCCCGCCGTCCGATCCCCGGATTTGCGGCACAGTGAAGGCGATCGAAAAAAATCTTCTTCGGAAGGGATTGTTGTTGCGCTACGACACGAAGCGCGTGACCGACGGCCTTCCCGCTGGTGAGGGCGCATTTCTGGCGTGCAATTTCTGGCTGGTGGACGTCTACGTTGTGCAAGGACGAATGGCCGAGGCGAGAGCTCACTTTGAACGGCTGCTCAAGTTCCGGAACGATCTCGGACTTCTGTCGGAGGAGTACGACGCAAAACAGGGCCTTGTCGGGAATTTTCCGCAGGCTTTTTCGCACGTTGCGCTAATCAATTCTGCTTTGGCGTTTGAGTTAGGAACATCGGCGCGGCTGCTGGATCTGGATTCGACCCAGTCGAGATAGCGGGCAGCACGGTTCCGCGTCTGCGCATCAGAAAAAATGACAGCGGATTTGAGCTGCCGAACTCGGGCCCATCTTGCTCTCCCCACAGCAGGCATTCACAATGATTTTCGGAGAAGCAGTTGCCGCGAAGCCCGCGGCCGCCTACCCGGTTTTTGCTCCCCATTCCCCCTACGCTCACAGCATCGCCAGCCTTGGGCATGGAGTGCTGTATGTGGCGCTGGGCATTTTCCTGGTGGTTGTGGGGCTAGTTGCATACTGCACGCACAGATTCCGCGAGAAGCCCGGACAGGCCACGCCGAAGCCCGTGTACGGCAATGTCAAGCTCGAACTCGGCTATACGATCAGTTTTGTCGTCATTCTCGGGATAATTTCTGTGTTCTCGATTCGCGCGATGGAAGCGTCCGATCCTCCCGCGAACCGGGCGATCAACATGTTGATCGTAGCCCACCAGTGGTGGTGGGAAATTCATTATCCGAATACGGGAATCGTAACCGCCAATGAGATCCACGTCCCGGCGGATCAGCCGGAGTATGTCGGTTTCCGTTCGGCGGATGTAATTCACGATTTCTGGGTTCCGGAACTCGGCCGCAAGATCGACATCATCCCGGGCGTCGAAAACCACAGCTGGTTCTCCGCGGACGCTCCGGGCGTTTACTACGGTCGCTGCGCGGAATATTGCGGAAAAGAACATGCCTGGATGCGCATCCGGGTCATCGCGCAGACGCCTTCGGACTTTGCACAATGGGAGCGGGATGAGCAGAGCACTCCTTCGATTCCTTCTACGGGGCCGGCGGCGCGGGGCGCGCAATACTTTCTGCAGATGAGCTGCGCCAGTTGCCACGCCATCCGCGGAACCGCGGCACATGCCCGCATCGGGCCTGACCTCACGCACGTTGCCAGCCGCGAAACACTGGCGGCGGGTCGGCTGCAGAACACGCCGCCCAACCTGGCCGCGTGGTTGCATGATCCCGACCTGATCAAGCCCGGCAGCAAGATGCCGAATCTTCATCTGACAGGAGAGCAGCAAGATTCGCTTGTGGCGTATTTGGAGACTTTGCGATGAGTGAAATCGCCGTCCAGCCTTCTCCGATTGAGAACCTGGCCGAATTTGAAAACAAGCATTCCTTGCTCGCGTGGCTATCGAGCTGCGATCACAAACAAATTGGCGTGCTTTATCTGTTGACGGCACTGGGGTTCTTTGTCGTCGGCGGCTGCGAAGCGCTGTTCATGCGCATCCAGCTTGCGGTTCCGAACAATCACTTCCTTAAGCCCGAGACGTACGACGAACTTTTCACGCTGCACGGTACGACCATGATTTTTTTGGTCGTCGTGCCCACGCTTCTCGGTCTATCAATGTATCTTGTTCCGCTCATGATTGGCGCACGGGACGTGGCCTTCCCGCGTCTGAACGCCCTCGGCTACTGGCTGCTTCTCTTCGGTGGGATTTTTATTTATTGCAGCGTCCTCTTTGGCAATGCGCCGGATATGGGCTGGTTCAGTTACGCGCCCCTGAGCGAGAAACCATACTCTTCGCAACCGGGCGTAGATTTCTGGGCGCTGGGCCTGCTGTCGATCGGGATCGGCACGGTTGCGGCGGGAATCAATCTCATCGTCACCATTTTCACACTGCGAGCTCCGGGCGTCACGATGAAGCGTCTCCCACTCTTCGCCTGGATGACGATGGTGAATTCGTTTCTGATCGTGATTGCATTACCGGCGTTGAATGCCTCCCTGGTGATGCTGCTGATCGATCGCGGGCTCCATGCGCGCTTTTTCACTCCCGATGCGGGGGGTTCGCCGATCCTGTGGCAGCATTTCTTCTGGTCCTTCGGGCACCCGGAGGTCTATATCATGGTGCTCCCAGCCTTCGGCATCATCTCCGAGGTGATCCCGGTATTTTCACGGAAGCCGATTTTCGGATATGGATTCGTCGCGGCTTCGACGGTGGCCATCGCACTGCTTAGCTTCGCGGTATGGGCGCATCACATGTTTGCCGTTGGCCTCGGGCACTCGATGGATATCTTTTTCGCTTTCGGAAGCATGCTGATTGCTGTGCCGACGGGAATCAAGATCTTCAACTGGGTTTTTACCATGTGGGGCGGCGCGATTCGCTATACCACCGCGATGAAGTTCGCCGCGGCATTCCTGATTGAATTCACGATCGGCGGACTCAGCGGCGTTGTGTTCGCCGTAGTGCCAATCGACTGGCAACTCACCGATACCTACGTGATTGTTGCGCACATCCACTACGTGCTGTTTGGCGGGACCATGTTTGCGGTGTTCGCCGGAATCTATTACTGGTGGCCCAAAATGACCGGCCACTTGCTCTCCGAGAGATTGGGGACCTGGCACTTCTGGACAACCGCCATCGGCTTCAACGTGACGTTCTTTGTTCAGCACATGCTGGGCTTTGCGGGGATGACTCGCCGCATATGGACCTACCCCAATATGCCGCAATGGGGACTGCTGAACATGATCTCCAGCGTGGGCGCATTTTTGCTTGCGGGTTCAACGCTCTTCTTTTTCGCAAACATGCTGCGTAATCGCAAGCATGGAAAGATCGCGGGAAACAATCCCTGGGAAGCGTGGACGCTCGAATGGGCCACGTCATCGCCGCCTCCTGTTTACAACTTCGCCCAGGTGCCGCCCGTACACGGGCCGCGTCCACTTTGGGATCTGCATCACCCGCTGCAACAAGATCGCTATTTGAAGGAGCGATCGGATGACAAACAAAGGCCAACAGCACCGGCGCGGAGCAAACACTCCGGCATTGAAGAACATGAAATAGCAGAATTCGCGGGAGGAGCCGGCAGGTTCCTCGAAGGGCTCCTTCGAAAGAAGGCCTTGTTTGCAGTGTCGCTCTTTCTGGCATCCGAGGCAATCTTCTTTGCTTGTCTTATCGCGGCATATGTCTACTACACCGGTTCGTCCCTGCAAGGGCCGAATGCTCACACTGTGCTCGACCCACTTAAGACCGGCTTCTACACGGCGTGTTTGCTCGCCAGCAGCCTGACAGTGTACATGGCGGAACGGGCACTGCGCAGGGAAAAGCGCGGCCTCGCCCTATGGCTGGGAGCGACCATCTTTCTCGGCGCCGTCTTTCTCTACGGTGAAATGCAGGAATATCGCAAACTGCTGCATGAGAACGTCACGGTGAGCCGGGACCTGTTCGGCAGCACCTACTACACGCTCACAGGCTTTCATGCTCTTCACGTCACCGTCGGACTGGTTTTGCTTGGGACGATCCTCGTGATTTCGCGGCGAAGAAGGATGGGTAAACGTCAGCGGACGGCGCTGCAATGTATCTCGTCCTACTGGCACTTTGTGGATGTTGTGTGGATTGCCGTCTTTTCGGTGGTGTATCTATGGTCAACACGATGACTGACACCATGACGACAACGAAATTGCTCACGACTGCGTGGGATTTCGACCCATCTGTCTGTGTTGGCTGCGTAGTGATGATTGCAGTCTTCTTCTGGAAGGTGAAGGCTGCAACGCCCCACAGGGTGTCTTTCGTGCTCGGCATCCTGGTCCTCTTTATTGCTCTCGAGTCGCCGATCGATGTGCTCGGAGATAACTATCTTTTCTGCGCACATATGGCGCAACACCTTTTACTGATTCTGATTGTCCCGCCGCTTCTGATCCTGGGTATCCCGGAAGAGACAGCGCGGATATGGCTACGGTCACCTCGCATTGCGCGCCTTGAGGGAGTTCTAGGAAAGCCAATCGTGGCTTGGTGTTTGGGCATGGGCGTTATGACCGTCTGGCATGTGCCCATCTTGTATAACGTTGCTCTCGCACATGAGGTGGTGCACGTCTTTCAGCATCTCAGCTTCCTGGTTACGGCGACCATGTTCTGGTGGCCGGTGATGCACCCCGTACCCACCAGGAGACTTTCGATCGGACCTGCGATCTTTTACCTCTTCGCGGCTGTCGCAGAGAACTCTGTGCTTGGGATCATCATCACCTTCATGCGCGTTGGACACTATCCGGCGTATCTCTATCCGGTCGATGTCAACCCCGGCACGCTCGGCTTAATCCGCAACGAGGGGGGAATCTCCGCAGCCTACGATCAGCGCCTCGGAGGCCTGTTGATGTGGATTCCTGGATGCTCTGTTTACTTCGTCGCAATGCTGGCAATGATGGCGCACTGGTACGCGGAGCCGGAGACCGAGGAGGATGCTGGAGCGGCATCCGCTTTTGCAGAACTCGAAAGTGAGGTGCGGCATGAGTGAGGAGCGGAACAGAAAGGTTGCGAAACTTTCTCTCATGTTCGCATACGCAGCGACGTTCGGAGTTGCAGCCTGGCGAGCGATTCGGCAAAGGTCGACAAACAAACAAGTGCCTCAGGAAGGCGCGCCGCCAGAGGACGTGCCCATTCTCGCAAAGAGCCTTCCTGTGTTGCCTTCACCGTCAACCAAGGGGGAACGTCTCGATGATCTGTCGCCTGACACTCCAGGCAACGCTCCACTTGATCGCCTGGCGCGCCGTGGCGCGCGAGACGAGGAGAATACAGCCCTCCTTCGTCCGGGTGGAGGAATCGCCGATCCAAAAGCTCCTTTGCCTGACGGGCCTAGCTATCCGTGGACGCATGCGAGCCGGGAGGTCTGCGATCTTCTTGAGCGGCAGAGCCTCGAAAGTAAGCGTCTGACCGGCTGGAGCCTTCCGATGCCGGAGCGGCTGCCGGTTCCTACATGTGCGCCAGCCGTTATGGCGCTTGGCGTCGTGACCTTCGCCATGGGTCTTGCGACGACCTGGTATGTCTGCCTTATCGGGTCCGTAGTTTTTGCAGTCGCGGCGTGGAGATGGACCGGCGAGCTACAAGGAGAATGATCTGGTGGAAGTGGAAGGTGTGAAAATTACGCGTAGACGTCTGCTGATGGCTCTCAGCATCGGATCAGGAGCGTTCGCCGCGACTTTGGCATCCATCCCGATCGTGGGGTTTTTCTTCAGCCCCATGCTTCGCAAGTTTCCTGCTGTGTGGCGTGATGTGGGCTCCCTCGATCAATTTCCGGTCGGCGCCACGGTGCAGATCAACCTGGTCACCTCCGGCGGTCTGCCCTGGGATGGTCCAGCGCAGCGCGTCGGCGCGTGGCTGCGGCGCGACGATGAGCAGAACTTCACGGTCTACTCCGCGACTTGCACGCATTTGGGTTGTCCGGTGCGCTGGATTTCAAGCGCAGAGCTTTTCATGTGTCCCTGCCACGGAGGCGTTTATTACAAGAACGGCGACGTTGCTGCCGGACCGCCTCCGCAGCCGTTACAGCAGTTCCCCGTGCGCGTGCAGCAAGGGCAGGTGCAGGTGCAATGGAAGCCACTTGAAGTCAACTATGCCAAGGCGGATTCGCCATGCAAGGGATGCCCCGGTTCATTCGTGACGCCTGACCGCATTCAAGCTCCGCCGGAGGATGCCTAACCATGCTGGCATTTCTTAAGAACATGGTGGCATGGTTCGAAGATCGAACCGGGCTGATCTCCAAAATCAAGCCGATCATGGAACATCCCGTACCCAGGGAGAGTAAGTGGGCCTATGTCTTTGGCTCCGCTACTCTCTTCTCATTCATCCTGCAGATCGTGACCGGCGTAATACTGGCGACGATGTATGTTCCATCGACCAACAGCGCATTCCAAAGCCTCCAGTACATTCAGGACGCAGCCTTGTTCGGCCATATTGTACGCGGCATGCATTACTTTGGCGCGTCGGCCATGTTCCTGTTCATCGGCATCCACATGCTGCGCGTCTTTCTTTATGCCTCCTATAAATATCCGCGCGAGGTGAACTGGATCTCCGGCGTTCTGCTGCTGATGCTCACCCTCGCAATGGGCTTCACGGGGCAGTTAATGCGCTGGGATCAGAACGCGGTGTGGTCGGTGAATATCGCGGCAAAGCAGGCCGCGCGGCTTCCACTGATCGGGGGATGGCTCTCGCATTTCGTTTATGGCGGAGACCACCTGAGCGGAATCACGCTCACCCGCTTCTTTGATTTTCACGTCTTCCTCATCCCGGCCGCCATCATGGCTCTTATCGGGCTGCATCTGTATCTGGTTCTCTATAACGGCATCTCGGAACCGCCGAAGGCGGGCGCTCCCGTCAACCCAGCGACCTACAAGAAGCAGTACAAGCAACTCCTCGACAAAGAAGGCGTACCATTCTGGCCCGATGCCGCCTGGCGCGATGCATTGTTTGGGACTCTGGTCATCTCCGCCTGCGTCGCGCTCGCCGTTACGATTGGCGCGCCCAAACTGGTGCCACCGGCAGACCCCAGCGTTCTGCGCGCGGACCCTCGTCCCGATTGGTACCTGCTGTGGTATTTTGCCGTGCTTGCACTCAGCCCGCACAGCCTCGAGTCGTACATCATGTTTCTTGCGCCGCTCATTATCTTCGGATCGATGCTCGCTTTGCCTTTCTTCTTCAATCGGGGAGAGCGCAGCCCGCGGCGCCGTCCCTGGGCCGTGGCGTGGGTGATTATCGTGTGTGTCGGCGTGCTGGGATTGTGGCGCGAAGGGAAGGTTGCTCCATGGTCGCCGCGTTTTGAGTCTCCACCGCTTCCCAATTCCTTGCCCGCGACCGCCTCTGCTGCGGCATGGCACGGCCAGGTACTCTTTCATGACAAAGGTTGCGAATATTGCCACGAGATCAACGGTCTTGGAGGTCTTCGCGGTCCCGACCTCTCGAACGTGGGCAACCACCTGACCGAGCAGGACATGATTATCCGTATTTTGAATGGCGGCAAGAACATGCCCGCCTTCGCGGGCATACTGCACACGGATCAGGTTTCGGACCTGGTTGCGTATCTTGAAACGCGCAAGACGCACGCTGGACCCGATATCACGCAGGCGCGATAAGGCGCATTTCGCGAGAGGCATCCTCTCAGAGTGCAATGGACTCTTACGTGATAGGCGCGTGTTTATTGCGGATTGGGTCAATTAATGAATTCATATCCTGTTGTTGCTGTCACCGGCGCATCTGCCGGATTGGGTAGAGCGATCGCCCATGCTTATGCCAAACGAGGCGCGAAGATCGGGCTTATCGCGCGCAATCCTGAGGGGCTCGCCGCTGCCCAGCGTGAATGCGAAGAACTCGGGGGCAATGCCATTTACATTCCTACAGACGTCTCCGACGCGAGCGCTGTGGAACATGCCGCATCGGCGATCGAGGAACAACTGGGACCGATCGACATCTGGGTGAACGACGCAATGGTGAGCGTTTTCTCTCCAGTCAAGGAGATGGAGGCCTCCGATTACAAGCGGGTCACCGATGTTCTTTACCTGGGATTTGTTTATGGAACGCAGGCTGCGCTGCGGCGCATGCTGCCGCGCGATCGGGGCACGATCGTCCAAATTGGATCGGCCCTGAGTTATCGTTCTATTCCGTTGCAGTCCGCATACTGTGGCGCCAAGCATGCCATTAATGGATTCACCGATTCGCTGCGCTGCGAACTCTTTCACGACAGGAGCAATGTGCGGCTGACCACGGTGCAAATGCCGGCGATGAATACGACGCAGTTTAACTGGGTAAAGAATCGCATGCCGCACAACACGCAGCCGGTTCCACCGATCTTCGAGCCCGAGGTGGCGGCCGAGGTAGTAGTCGCCGCAGGCATGGCGAAGAATCCGCGCCGCGAGTATTGGGTGGGGTCGCCCACAGTGAACGCGATCGTGGCGCAGAGATTTGTTCCCGGCCTGCTGGATCGTTATCTCGGCAAGACGGGATACAAGTCACAACAAATCGCAAATGAGCCGCGCGATCCCGATGCGCCGAACAATCTGTATGACTATGTGCCAGGTGCACACAGCGCGCGAGGCAAATTTGATGATCGGTCTAAACGAAGCAGCGCGGAGATCTTTGTCGTGCTCCATCGGCAATGGTTCGCGTGGGCGGCGTTTTCGCTGGTCGGCACGGGCGCAATGATGCTCGGATTGCGGAGCCGGAGATGAGAATCGCCGCGCCGTCTGAGAGCCTGAATGGTTTCAACTCAAACCAAGCTCTTACGGCCGCCACCTGCGCGGCCGTGGTTACGTTGATCCCCGTAGTCGCGCATCAGATCGGCGCGATCGATCATCTCCCCGACCCGCCTGGAGCGATCTTTGCGTCCGATCGAATCACCGAATCGAAATCGGCATATCCGCTGGGCATTCCCGACGGAATTCTCGGAATCACCAGTTACGGCGTCACTCTTGGACTCATTGCCCTCGCTGCCGGCAATCCTAAATCACGCAGGCTCCTAGCGATCAAACTGCTCGGCGACGGGTCTCTCGCGACCTTCAACGTGTTGCGCCAGGTTGTTTCTTTTCGCAGGCTGTGTTCGTGGTGCACTGCAACAGCGGTTTGTACTGCCGCCATGTTGATCGCGGGCCGTCAAATCGTCGCAAGCGAACTGGAAACGGGAAAAGCGGCTGCCGATTTCTAGCGGGAAGCTCTCGGTCGAACTATGAAGCAGGAACATTCCATCACGGGCGGGTCGATCGGTTTCTATACGATCCCTACGGATGCGCCGGAGGCCGACGGCACGTTTTCGTGGGACAGCACCTCGATGGTGCTGGTGCAACTGGAATGCGGTAGCACGCGGGCGCTCGGTTACACCTACGCCGATGCAGGCACGGCAGCCGCAGCTAAAAAGCTGCTCAATGAGATTGTCCTCGGCTCCGATCCTTTCTGTCACGCCGCCACTCTGCAGAAGATGTTGCGAAGCATTCGCAATCTCGGCGAGACCGGAATTGCAATGATGGCTGTGTCCGCAATCGACAACGCAATCTGGGATCTTCGCGCGCGTCTGGTGGGTCTTCCTCTCGTATCTCTCCTGGGACAGGTTCGTGTCGGCATACCCGTCTACGGCAGCGGCGGCTTCACTTCTTATTCTGATCAGCAGCTCTCCGATCAGCTCGGCGGCTGGGCATCGAATGGGTTCACCAGCGTCAAGATGAAGATCGGCAACCATCCCGACAAGGACCCAGCCCGCGTCGTGACAGCCCGAACGGCCATCGGCGGGACGTGCAATCTTTTTGTCGATGCAAATGGGGCGTACACGGTCACGCAGTCGATCGAGCTTGCGCACCGATTTGCGGAGCAGGGCGTCCGCTGGTTTGAAGAGCCGGTAAGCTCCGATCATCTCATCGGACTGAATCAGGTGCGCGAGCGCGCTCCGCTGGGCATGGATATCGCCGCCGGTGAATACGGCTACACGGCGTGGTATTTTCGCGCGATGCTCGATGCGCAAGCGGTCACCGTTCTGCAGGCTGATTGCACACGCTGCGGCGGCATCAGCGGCTTTCTGGATGCGGCTGCGCTTTGCTGGGCGCATAACATGCCGCTCTCTTCGCACTGCGGGCCAAGCATGCATCTACATGTTTGCTGTGCTGTGCCGAGGGCGGTGCACATGGAGTTTTTTCACGACCACGCGCGCATTGAGCGGATGTTCTTCGAGGGGTTCTGCGAACCGGTTGAAGGTTGCATGATTCCCGACCTCTCGCGCGCAGGGATAGGGCTCGAATTCAAGGAGAAAGATGCGGCGCGCTATCGAGCGTAGCCGGGAGATAAGTGCACCTGAGCGCCTCGTTGCGGCGCTCCAAAGATGCGAAATCAGGAGTGAAAAAATGGCCAAGCAGGTTTCAGATTTAGTCGTGGAGCGGCTCATCGAGTGGGGAGTGGATACGATCTTCGGATTTCCGGGAGACGGTGTGGATGGATTTTTTGAGTCGCTGAGAACTCATCAAGACAGGCTCCGCTTTATACAAGTGCGGCATGAGGAGGCTGCGGCTTTCGCGGCCGTCGGGTACGCGAAATATACAGGACGCCTGGGAGTATGCTGCGCAACGTCGGGTCCCGGAGGCATTCATCTTCTCAACGGGCTCTATGACGCGAAGTGCGATCTGCAGCCGGTGCTTGCGATCACCGGGCACACCTTTCATGACCTCATCGGAATGGACTACCAGCAGGACGTCGATCTGGACAAGTTGTATATGGACGTTTCTGTATTCAACGAGCGCGTGATGGGGCCGGCACACGCGGTCAATGTTGTAGATATGGCGGTGCGGACGGCCTATGGCCGCCGCGGTGTCGCTCACATCTGCATCCCCAAGGATATTCAGGAGTGGCCTGTCTCGGACAAGATGCGCAGCAACGCCAATGTAGCAGGGCATAGCGGCGACTGGGCTATGCCCTCGACGGCGCGGCCTGCCGATACACTTTTGCGCAAGGCAGCCTCGATCATTAACGATGGCTCGCGGGTCACGATCATGGTTGGGCGGGGCGCGCTTGGTGCGCGGGAAGAGGTCGCTCAATTGGCCGATACCGTTGGCGGGCCGGTGGTGAAAGCTCTGCTCGGCAAGGCCGTTCTTCCCGATCGCAGTCCTTACACCACAGGCGGACTTGGTCTTCTCGGCACTGCGCCGTCGGTCGACGCCATGGAAGAATGCGACACCCTCATCCTCATCGGCAGCAGTTATCCGTATATTGAGTTTCTGCCCAAGCCGGGACAAGCGAAGTGTGTGCAGATCGAACTGGACCCCACGCGCATCGGTCTTCGACACCAGGTTGATGCTGCATTGGTTGGCGACGCGAAGACGATTCTCCAGGCGCTGCTGCCGCTGCTCAAAAGGAAGAACAATAAATTCCTCAAGAAAGCGCAGGAGCGGATGAAGACCTGGAACGAGCTGATGGAGGAGCGCGGCAAGCGCCAAGACATGCCGATGAAGCCGCAGGTAGTGACGCACACGCTGAACAAGCTGCTTGACGATGATGCCATCGTCTCGTCAGACAGCGGCACCATCGCTACATGGACGGCGCGCTACATCGAAATGCGCGGCGCGATGCAATTCTCTCTCTCCGGCTCGCTGGCCACCATGGCCAATGGTCTTCCGTACAGCATCGGTGCAGCCGTGGCATATCCTAACCGCCAGGTCGTCTGCATCGTTGGAGACGGTGGGCTCACCATGCTTATGGGTGAGCTGGCGACGCTTGTCAAATACAACCTGCGCGTCACAGTAATCGTTATCAAAAACAATGTTCTTGGGCAGATCAAGTGGGAGCAGATGATTCTCGAGGGCAATCCGGAATACGGTGTGGAGTTGGAACCCATTGACTTCGCAATGGTCGCCAAGGCGTGCAGTGCGCGCGGATACACCCTCGACCGGCCGGAGGATGCGGAGAGCGTTCTACGCCAGGCTCTCAACCACGACGGACCTTGCTTAGTGCAGGCTGTCGTCGACCCGAATGAGCCGCCCATGCCCGGCAAGGTGACCACGGAGCAGGCCTACAAGTTTGCCAAGTCCCTGGTTCGCGGACAAAAGGACGCAGTGAAGATCCTCGAAACCGTCGCCGAAGATCAAATCCGCGAGGTGGTGTAAGCGCAGATGGAGACGCCCGACAGATTGATCGGCGACGCGGTGCATGATGCCGAAACCGCTGCCGACTACATTCGCGAGGGCCGGTTTCAGCGGAGCCTCGCCCTGCTCACCGCTGGAACCAGCATCGTTAGCGGCCTGGAAGTAGCGTATGAGCACTATCGCGGTAGCTACAGCCGGCGCGTGATGTACACGCCGGTGATACTGAGTGCGGTCCTCGGCCTGGCCGCAATTGCGGGTTTCTTCAGCCGCCGGGCGGCGCGCGGCCTTCTTCGCCTGGCCGCCTCTGTGACGCTCATCGACGCCGGGGTGGGCTTCTATTTTCATATCCGCGGCATACATCGCAAGCCCGGCGGATGGCGTTTGCCGATGACCAACATGATCATGGGGCCGCCGATCTTCGCGCCGCTTCTGTTTGGCACAAGCGCCTACCTCGGACTGATTGCTTCGTACCTGCAGCGGGAGGATGGAAAACAACTCACTTCCGGCAAGGGGGACAGGAGTGATCGCTGGCTCGCTCAGATCTTGCCTCCACGCGCCGGGCGCGATCTGATCTCAACCGAGCAGGATATTCGCGAAGGTAAATTCCAGCGCCAGGTTGCGAATGTCGCGGGCGTCAGCGCGCTGCTTAGCGGATTTGAAGCTTACTATTCGCACTACAAAAACAACTTTCGCTACAAGGTGCAGTGGAGCCCGGTCATTCTCGCTCCGGTGCTGGCCGCAGCGGCGTTTCTCTCCGTCAAAAAGCGCAGGGTGGCGACTACGGCTTTGCCTGCGCTCTCC
>NZ_JBARMD010000062.1:0-6736 GCF_049802275.1 Occallatibacter sp.
CATGCGTATGCCATTCATGTTGAAGCAGGCCCTGATCGGGATAGATGTCGCTAAAGGCTGATGGATCGGCGGGGCCCGGGGCATCAGAACAATTTTCGGGATAACTGCCGTTGGTGTTCTGCGGCCATAGACCATGAAGCACAAAAGTGGAGTGTGAAGAGCACTCGACGGCATTCGGATGCGAGTAGCAGAACTCGGGCGACCAGGAAAGATTGAGCAGGTAGTAATCGAAGCCGGTGCCCTGGGTGAGGTGCGGGGTCGCACGATTTGAAGTCGCGGAGGAACCTGGGGAAGCTGCGTCAGTGTTGGGAGCAGACTTGCAGGCGCTTAGAAGGAGAAGCGCGAGAGTGATGGTGAGGGACGCGTGCTTCATGCAGCGCAGGATAGCAGGTGGCCAAGGGCCGGGCATGTCGTTTTCAAGCTATGCGCGCAAAAAGCAGGTCCTTCGCTCCGCATTCCCCACAAACGATGCTCGTTCGTGGGGCCCCAAGCTGCTCCGCTCAGGATGACACCTCACAGATTTACGAAGCCGCAGTTGGGGTTCAGCGCAGAACGGCGGGTGAAGCTTTGAAATCGGAAAGTTCCCGGAAGATGCGATCGGGTAACTTGAGTCCGGCCGCGGCGATGTTCTCTTCGACGTGCGCTACCGAAGACGTGCCGGGGATGGGAAGGATGACTCTGGAGCGTGCGAGGAGCCACGCGAGGGCGATTTGCAGCGGCGTTGCCTGGAGTTCCTTTGCGGCCTTTTCGAGGACATCATGGGCCTGTCGATTCTGGCCGAGGGGCGCCCAGGGAATGAAGGCGATGCCGTGCTTTTCGCAGTGGTCGAGCAGGAAGTCCCACTCGCGGTCTGCGAAGCTGTAGCGGTTCTGCACGGAGACGATGGGGACAATTTTGCGGGCTCTCTCGAGGTGTTCCAGCGTTACGTTGGAGAGCGCCACGTGCTGGATCTTGCCGGCTTGCTGGAGACCGGCGAGGGTTTCCATCGATGCGTCAAAGGAAACGGCGGGATCGGGGATGTGGAGCTGGTAGACGGCGATGCGGTCGAGGCGGAGGCGCTTAAGGCTGCCTTCGACTGCTGCTTCAAGATGTTTCGGGCTGGCGTTGTGGATCCACTGGCCAGGGCCGACGCGCTCCCATCCGCCCTTGGTAGCGATGACGAGACCGCTCGGATAAGGGGAGAGTGCTTCGGCGATCAACTCTTCTGAAACATAGGGGCCATAGGAGTCGGCGGTATCGATGAAGTTGACTCCAAGTTCGACTGCGCGGCGCAGGGTGGCGATGGCGGCTGCGTGATCGGCTGGCTGTCCCCAGATGCCTTTGCCGGTGATCCGCATGGCGCCGTAACCGAGGCGATTGACCTTGAGGTCACCAAGTGTGATGGTTCCTGCCGCAGCGGCAGAGACGGCCTGGGATGTCGTAGACATGGAAAGCTCCTTCGCTCATTAGGATGTCTGTTGAGAGGCGATGGTCGCAAGAGGTGAACGGCAGGTTCCGGATGAATCGAGCCGGGCTGCCGCGCGTCTACAATCTATAGAGATGGCTGACACTCTTTATTTGAGTTTGTGGTACCCGAATCTGCGACTGGCGGGGCTGGCAGAGAAGCTGACGGCGGTGCTGGGAGCTTTTGCGAAACATGGCGGAGAGGCGCGGGTGTACTCGGCCACTGCATGGCCTGTGAACTGGAGCGAGTCGCCTGTATTTCAAAAAGTCTTCGGGCACGGAGAACGTGGGCTTGAGCCGCGGCTGGCCGTGGAGGATGCGCTGGAACTGCTGCATGAGGACTACGCGTATGAGTTTCAGATTGGGTGGAGTTTGTGGGAGCCCGAGGTCGGGACGGCAAGTTCTGATCCTGAGGATAAGAGTGCGGCGAGTTCGACACGCTGGGCCCGAGAGTTGAGGCTGGTGCGCGTGACCGGGTATGGACCGCTTTTTGACGAAGGTGCATACGAACAGGACGGGCACATCCGAATCGATTTCGGGAGCGATGCGGCGTTTCTGGATGAGGAGATCGAACTGAACGCGACGGCTGCACGGCATGTCGAGGAGAACGTTCGCCAGCTGATCGAGCTTACCACCGCGGCTGAGAAAGACTCGGGAGCGACGGCGCGGCTTTTGTGGAGCGAACTCGGAGAGAGCCTGGCGCAACGGCTGGCGGCCCGGCTGGGAATGGCGAACTAAGGAGAACGGTGCGCTTCACGATCGAGCGGTTGCGTACGTTGGTGCTGGTGGCAGGGGTGCTGCTGGTGGTTGCGCTGGGCGTGTTTCTGGGAACCGCCAGGCTCCGAAATCGATTTCTTCGCAAAGATCTTCCGCAAAGGCTCGGGCTGAACATCCAGGAGGAGGCCAGCGGCTTCAAGTGGGAGCACTATGACCATGGTGGACACTTGATGTACAAGATTCACGCTTCGAAGCAAGTGCAGCTGAAGCGAGACGGCAAGGTTTTTCTGCAGTTGCACAATGTCTCGATCGAGCTCTATGCCGAAGATGGAAGCCGGGTGGATCGAATTGAAGGCGACGAATTTGAGTACGATCCGAACAGCGGTATTGCGAAGGCAGTGGGTCCGGTAGAGATCACGCTGACCAAACCCACGGTGGCACCGGCAATTGCGCCGAAAGCTGCGGCAAACCAGATGCTGAATACGAAGCAGAAGAACAGTACGCTGACTTCGGCGGCACAAACCGCGGCGAGCGGCGAGATCCACGTGAAGACGAGCGCTCTGATCTTCAATCGCAACACTGGCGAAGCTTCGACAGGGGAGAGAGTTGAGTTCACGATGGCACAGGGCCGCGGCAGCGCGAAGGGCGCGAGTTATGACGCGCACAACGGGTTCCTGGTGCTCGACCACACCGTGCAGTTGGATGTCCAGCGTGGCACCGACCTGGTGAATATGTTGGCGCAGCATGCGGTTTTCGAGCGAAACGACCAGGTGTGCGAATTGCAATCCGCATTGGTGCACTATCGCTCCGATGTGTCGAGTGCGCAGAGGGCGAGAGTCTACTTCAGAGATGACGGCTCTGCGGAGCGCCTGGAGGCGGATGGGGGGGTGGTCCTTGAGACGGCGACGGGCGGACGTCTCGCCGCGCCCACAGGTACGCTCGAATTCGGCGAAAGCAGCCGGCCTGTTCACGGTCACATGCAGGGCGGCGTGACGATCGATTCGGATAACAAGAAAGGCCGCAAGGTTCACGGCACGTCGCCAACGATGGACCTGGTGTTCGCGGGGAATGGCGAATTGCGTAGTGCGCATCTGGAACGCGGAGTCCAGATCGCGAGCGATGAAGAGACGGGGCCACTGCACGCTCATCGAACCTGGGCTTCGCCGGTTGCGGATGTACTGTTCAGAAATGCAGGCAAGAGCAAGGTGGAACCTGCGTCAATCCACGGCACCGGAGGTGTGGTTGTGGTGGCGACAAGCCAACGTGGAAGCGGGCCTTTGACTCCCGAAAAGCTGACCGCGGACGATGTGACGGGCGAGTTCGGAGCAAACGGCGTGTTGACAAAGCTCTTGGGACGAGGTCATACGGCGATCGCTGAGACAACTGCCGCAGGAGCGCAGCAGACGATGAAGGGCGATGTGCTTGAGGCTCGCCTGGCGTCAGCGGAGAAAGCAACCAAGAGTGGCGCGAAAGCAGCGGGTGAGCAGGTACAGATCGAGTCTGCCACGGTGGACGGGAATGTGGTGCTGACGGAGCAGCCACCGGCCAAGGGGGGTGTAGCTCAATCAGTGTTGAGTGCGACGGCAGGCCATGCCGATTATGACAATAGCGGGCAATTGCTGTATCTGACGCGAGGCCCGCGGGTAACAGACGGAGGCCTGCAACTGACCGCAGACAAGTTAAACGTGTCGCAAGTCTCGGGCGACGCCTTCGCCGAGGGCAACGTCAAAGCCACATGGACAGGTGATCCTGAAAGCGCGAATCCGGCAAAAAAAGGCGCTTCGGTAAAAACGAACGCAAATTTCGGCGCGCAGGGGCCGACGCATGTTGTCGCGGATGAGGCGGAATTAAAGCGCGCGAGCGGCTCGGTGACGTTCAAGGGCAATGCTCGGTTGTGGCAGCAAGGGAATTCTGTTGTCGCTCCGATGATTGTGCTGGATCGGACGAAACAGACGCTGACAGCGGAGACGAGAGACGGCAAGAATCCGGTACAGGTTGTGCTGGTAAGTGCGACGGCGGCAGTTCCAGGCAAACCGGGAGGGCAGAAACAGAGCGGGCCGTCGGTGGTTCGGGTGCGCGGCGGTGAGTTGAAGTATTCGAGCGCGGAACGGAAGGCAGTAATGCGCGCGGGAGCGGCGGGGAGCGTGTTTTCCAGCACCGCGGATGCGACCACTATTTCGAATGAACTGGAACTGATTTTGCTGCCGCCGGGGAATCACGCGGGGAAAGATGGTGCGGCTGCGCAGGTGGACCGGATGACCTCAACCGGTCACGTGGAGATTTCATCGGAGGGACGTCGCGGAATCGGCGAACAGCTCGTCTATACAGGCGACAGCGGCAACTATGTGCTGACCGGGACAGCTGGCGCGCCGCCACGATTGATCGATCCGACACACGGTACGGTGACAGGGCAGGCTTTGATTTTCAATAGTCGCGATGATAGCGTCAGTATCGAAGGCGACGGACGCAAGACAACGACAGTAACAACGGCGCCAAAGTAGTTGGGGTGTTTTAAGACACGCCCGAGAGCTAGATGGAAACGTTAATCGCTGAGGGAATCGGCAAGTCATACAAGGGCCGCCAGGTAGTACGCGGAGTGAACCTGAAGATCTCGCGTGGCGAGGTGGTCGGGCTGCTGGGGCCTAACGGCGCGGGCAAGACGACGAGTTTTTACATGATCGTGGGTCTGGTGGCGCCGGAGACCGGGCGAATCATGGTGGACGACAACGATATTACCCGGCTTCCGATGTACCTGCGGGCGCGCAATTACGGCATCAGCTATTTGCCGCAGGAGCCATCGGTCTTCCGCAAACTAACGGTGGAAGAAAACATCCTGGCGGTCCTGGAGGCGCAGGCGCTGGATACGCGCGAACGGAAATCACGTGCCGAGCGACTGATTGCACAGTTAAGCCTTGGGCATATTCGGGGTACGCGAGGATACGCGCTTTCGGGTGGCGAACGACGGCGCGTGGAAATTGCGCGATCGCTGTGCATTCAACCGAATTTCATTTTGCTGGACGAGCCATTCAGCGGTATCGATCCTATCGCCGTGCTGGAATTGCAGAAGATCATCTTCGATCTGAAAGCGAGCGGGATCGGAATCCTGATCACCGACCACAACGTTCGGGAGACATTGAGCGTAACGGATCGCGCTTATATCATTGCGGAGGGGCGGATCTTCCGTGCCGGTACGCCGCATGAGTTGGGGAACGATGTTGAGGTTCGGCGCATCTACCTGGGAGAAGGTTTCTCGCTTAATTAGGCCGCAGCGGAATCTGAGTCAGTAGGGCAACCCATTGCCACGGAGGCCATGCAACGGCCCAAAATTGTGGGTACCCATCAAGCCGGGAATTACCGGATCGGGGAAAGGCCCTTTTGGAAGAACAAGAAAGCGGGGTCGCGTGCACCCGGCTTGCTACCCGATTACACTTAGACCTAGTCCTATTGGGAATCGAGTCCGTGTATGGCACTGTTGCAACCTAGATTGAACCTGAAGGTATCGCAACGCCAGGTCCTTACGCCGGGCCTGATGCAGATGGTGAGTGTCCTTGCGCTCAACAAGCTCGAGCTGAAGGAGATGATCGATGCCGAGATGGTGGAAAACCCCGTCCTGGAGGAGATTGACGAAACAGTTCCGATGCTGGACGAAGTGGCGAGCCGGCAGGAGCACGATCTGCAGCCCCCGGAACGGCTGGATGTTGGGACGACGGAGCCCGCGGCCGAACCCAAGGATCCTTTCAACGAGATTGATTTCGGGTCGTACTTTCAGGACTACCTTGATCCGGGCTACCGCACCCAGCCGGAGTATGAAGACAGCGAGAAGCCCTCGTTCGAGAACTTCCTTTCGCAGCCTACAACTCTATCCGATCACCTGGCGTGGCAGCTGGGAGCTTTGACGCTGGCGCCTGAGCTGGCAATCGCTGCTGAGTTCATCATCGGCAACCTGGATGAGGACGGATACCTCACGGTCAATCACGATGAGCTGACCGAGGCTTTTGCGCAATTCCCGGAGAACCAGGGAGAGAGCAAGGAGGCGTTGATCGAGCAGGTCAAGCGTGGCATCGACCTGGTACAGCATCTTGATCCGGCAGGTGTCGCGGCAGCGGATTTGCGCGAATGCCTGCTTATCCAGATCGCGGCGCAACAGGCAGAGTTGAGCAAGGTGTATGCACACCACCACGAAGAGAATGGCCATGAGGATCTGCACGGCAGCTTCAAGGCAGAGGCCGATGCAAAGCTCGAAGAGCGCCGGCGATCGATGGAGGTGGCTACGCAGATTGTGCAAAGTCACCTGCAGTTGTTGCAGAAGCGTGACGTGAAGGATCTGGCCAAGTCGCTGCATGTGTCGCCGGAAGAGGCGCATGAAGGCGTCGAGTTTATCCGCACTCTCGATCCGCGTCCGGGCCGGCTATACAACCGCGAGCAGACGCGGTTGATCGAACCCGACGTGGTTTTCACCAAGCGCGGCGGCGAATGGGTGGTCTCGATGAACGAAGAGGACCTACCCAGCCTCCGGTTGAGCTCGCGCTACCGGCGCATGCTGGCGGCTGAAGGCACCGAGAAGGAAGTCAAGGAG
>NZ_JBARMD010000063.1:0-1837 GCF_049802275.1 Occallatibacter sp.
GGTTCTTGATGAGCGTCGCGGGGTGTTTGGTCAGACGCCTACAAAGCCGACCCAATTGACATCAGGACCAATCCGCTGGGTTTTTCCCATCTTTAGTAAGGACGGAAAGAAGATCTTCGCCCGTGGCGTTATCCAGCGCGGTGAACTGGTACGCTTTGACGCGCAGTCCCATCAGTTCCTGCCGTTCCTGGGAGGCATTTCCGCGGAGTATGTTTCATTCTCCGCAGACGGGAAGTTCATGGCGTATGTCACTTACCCCGAAGGAATTCTCTGGAGTGCCAACCTGGATGGCAGTAGCCCTGTGCAACTTACCAACCCTCCCTTGTATCCCATTAACCCCCGCTGGTCGCCGGACGGTAATCAGATCCTGTACGGAGTGACGGACGCGAACGGGAATGGCAAAGCCTATCTCGTCCCTTCCCGAGGCGGAACGCCACAGTTGCTCGTCCCGGATGACAAAGGGCAACAGGCTGATCCGAACTGGTCTCCTGATGGACGCAAGGTCGTTTTTACTTCGGGAGGGCCTTATGATCCAAAGGGCGAACTTCGCATCCTCGACCTCGCCAGCCACCAATTCACGGTAGTTCCTGGGTCTGCCGGTGTGTGGTCGCCCCGCTGGTCGCCGGACGGTCGCTTCATTGCGGGTCTAGAAGCAGGCAACTGGGACCTGAAGGTCTTCGACTTTGAGACGCGCCAATGGTCGCTCCGACAAAAGGGGCAGGCAGGGTGGCTTGCGTTTTCGCGGAATAGCCAATTCATTTACTTCACGGGCGGGGGAGCTGATCAGGCTGTGCTTCGAGTTCGAGCTTCGGGTGGAAACGCGGAGCGCGTTGTCGATCTGAAGGGATTCCGCTACGCAGGATCGGTTACGGGATGGATGGGTCTCGATCCGACAGACGCGCCGATGCGGCTTCGCGACATAGGATCAGACGACATTTACGCACTCACGCTGGAGGAGAAATGAGCACTTTTGGAGGTCAGGCTCTGAACGTGGAAGGTTGAATTATGTTGGGCACACCAGAATCCGTCCTTCGTTTTGGAGACGTAGAGGTTCGAGAGCGGGAGTTCCGTCTCCTCAAGGCGGGAGAGGTAATCCCGGTCGAGCCGAAGGCGTTCCGGGTCCTCCTGTTCCTGCTGCACAATCCGCAAAAGCTAATCACCAAAGAAGAATTGCTGAACGCGGTGTGGGGAGAAACCGCGGTGTCGGAGAACTCGCTCACGCGCAGCATCGCTTTGTTGCGGAGATTGCTTGGAGACGACACACACGAGCCCCATTTCATTGAGACGGTATCGACAGTTGGCTACCGGCTTATCTGTCCCGTTCAGACCGAGCAATCGTCTGACACCTCCAGCAACAAGCCGACCCATGTCACGGAGCCGATTGCGTCGGTGACTCAAGGGAACAATGGAACGAGTTTCTCAGGTGAAGTCACTGCGGTTTTTAGCTCGGCCACCGCAGAACATCCCGAAACCTCTGCACCCGTTGCGCCGACCACGCCCCAGCGTGCTCACCCACGATGGCATTGGCTGTGGGTTGCGGCGACGGCGATGCTTGCTGTGGCGGGAATCGCGATTGGATGGTGGGAATGGTGGTCCATGCCCGCCGTGCCGTACGTGACAGGCATCGAGGCCATCACGCACGATGGCCTTGACAAGGGACTCGCCGTAACGGATGGAAGCCGAGTCTATTTCTGTGAGGATGAGAAAGGTCACCTTGTACTGGCGCAGGTGTCAACGACTGGCGGAGAGATCTCGACGATCGATACGCCGTTTCAATTCCCCTGGTTGCGCGACATCGCGCCGGACAAGTCCAGCCTGCTAGTCTCGGATCTTCGCT
>NZ_JBARMD010000064.1:0-21206 GCF_049802275.1 Occallatibacter sp.
GAATGCTTGCGGCCCGACGCGCCGGAATGAGCGCCGCCACCAGCCCGATGGCCGTCAATGTCACGACGACGGCAACATACGTGCTGGCATCGAGCGGCTTCACTTCGTACAGGAAACCCTTGATGAGCCTGCAGGTCGCGAAGGCGAGCACCAGGCCCGCCGCGAGACCTGCGCCAATCAGGATTGATCCTTGCCGCAGCACCAGCGTCGCCACGCTTCCCCGCGTTGCCCCCAGCACCATGCGCACTCCGATCTCACGGCGCCGATAGCTCACCAGCTGCGACAGCACTCCGTAAAGCCCCGCGATCACCATCGCAATCGCCAGCCCCGCGAACGAGCCCACGAGATAAAGCCCCAGCCGTTGGCTGAAAGTGTTCTTGTCAACAGCCTCTTGCATGGTCTGGAAATTGTCGAGGGCGAATCCCGGTGCCCACTGGTGAAAGACTGATCGCATTTCCCGAGCCACTGGAATTTCCCCGCGTGTCTTTACCACGAAGGTCACCCCGGTATTCAGCAGCGCCTGGTAAAACAACGAAGTCGTTGGAATCTGCTGCTGCGACAACAGAATCAGCGGCTGTATCTCCCCTCCCACAGTGGTGTCCACCTGATTGCCGAGTACGCCTACAATCGTGAAGGGCTTGATCATACCCGTGTCTTTTCCGCCCAGGTTGATTTGCTTGCCCAGCGGATCCTTGCCTGCAAAATACTTCTTCACGAGGGTCTCATTCACCACTGCCACAAACGGTGTCGTCAGCGCGTCACCTTCGCCGATCATGCGTCCACGCACAATCGGAGTTCCCAAGACCCGCGCGTAATCCCCGCTCACCGCCGTCACCCGCGCCTCCGGCTTATTTGAGCTATCCGTCGGCTGTCCGAGGATATCGAAGCTCGATCCCAGATTCATCCCCGAAAGTGGGGGTGAGGTAGCCAGCGCCGCACTCTCCATGCCCGGCACCTTCCTGATCCGCTCCAGCACTGGCCCATAAGTCGTCATGGCCACCGACACCGGCGCATTCGCCGTGTCTTCCGACACCGCCATTCCTGAAAATCCCGCTGCATCTGGCGGCATCGCAGAAAATGTGGTGACGTGCGCGGTCTCAAATCCCAACCGCGACTGCTCCAGGTTCCACAACGTCCTGAACAACAACCCCGTGCCCACCAGCAACAACGTCGAAAGCGCGACTTCTCCCGCCACCAGCCATCCGCTCAGCTTTCCCCCCGCCGACTTCGAGCCCACTCCACGCGAGGCCGCCTGTAACGCCACCTGCGGATTTGCCCTGGCCACTAGCAGCGCCGGTAGCAGCGAAGAAAGTATGGTCGTCAGAGCCGCAATTCCCGCCAGCACCAGTAGCACCGTCCAGTGAATTGCAATCGAATCGGCGCGCGGAATCGTGCCGTCAGGCAGCTTGCGAATCCCCAGCATCGCCAGTTCCGCCAGCGCCACCCCCACACTGCATCCCAGTAAACTCAGCAGCAATCCTTCTGAAAGCATCTGCACGATCAGCCGCGACCGGCCAGCACCTAGGGCCGCGCGAACCGCGAACTCCTGCTGCCTCCCCAGCGCCCGCGCGATCAGCAGATTTGAGACGTTCGCACAAGCTATCAGCAACACCAGTCCCAGGGCTCCCAGCAGCGCATAGAGCACCGGTCGCACCGGCCCTGTCAGCACTTCCTGATACGAATCGACGCGAAACGTGACCGGGGAGTCCTTGTGCTCATGCGGGATTCGCGCTGCGATTGCATTTGCCTCCTGCTGCATCTGGGCAACCGTCACGCCGGGTCGCATGATTCCGGCTACGTTGAAGAAGTGATAGCCACGATCCTTCAGCATCTCTGGCGTAGGCTGGAGCGGCAGCCACACACCTTTTCCGAGGTCCGGCTCCATATTGTCCGGAAAACTGAAGCTCGCCGGCATCACGCCCACCACTGTCGTAGGCTTGCCGCCCAACTTCACTACCTGGCCGACAATCTTTGGGTCAGAGTGAAACGCCCCCCTCCAGAGCCCTTCAGACAACAACACAACCGGGGGCCCGCCCGCAATCCCCTCGGCAGCGGTGAAGGTACGCCCCAGCAACGGCCGCTGGCCGAGCATTGCAAACAAGTTCGTTGTCACCCGCGGCGCAACCACGCTCTGCGAGCTGTCGCGCGCTTCGAGCACACTCACATCTTCCGCGTAGCCTGCCGTGTCTTCCAGCAGCTTCGATTGGGTCTGCACATCGCGGAAATTGAGCCACGACGTCGATCCGAAGCTCGGCTTGTCGCCTCCCGGCCCGATGAAAACGAGCCGGTCGGAATGCGCGTACGGCAGTGGCCGCAACAGCACACTTTCGATAACGGTGAAAATGGCTGTATTCGCGCCGACGCCCAGTGCCAGCGTCAAAATCGCCAGCAGCGCCATTCCCGGCGTGTTGCGCAACTGCCGAATGCCGTACCGCAAGTCATACAGGAAATTCTGCATTCCGAAGCCTCCGAGGAGATCGCGATATCAATATGACGAAATCGCGGCGGATCAGGTTCCGATAGCTATTTGTTGTACTTCGCAAGCCAGTCCGTTAGCTCTTTCATCACATCCAGTCGCTGCTCCCATAACACTGGAAAATGAGGTGATCCGGGATAGGTGACCATGCGCACCGTTTTGCCGCGCGCCGCCAGAATCTGGAAATACTCCGTCCCCTGGAACGTAGGGACGCGCTGATCCGCCTCTCCATGCAGAATCAGCAGCGGCGTGGTCACGTTCTTCGCAAAATCGACTGCGGAAAACTTGCTGAATGCCGCTGGATCCTCGTCCGTCCATCGCGCATCGTAGTCCACCTGCGCTATGTCGCTGGTCCAGAGGAACGGGCCCCAGTCGGTGATACCCGCGCCCTCGATAGCCGCCTTGTATCGGTTTGTTTGCGTCACGGTCCACGATGTCATGAATCCGCCCGCACTCCATCCGAAGATTGCGAGGTGGCTCGGATCAGCCCATCCCTGTTCGATCGCATAATCCGTCGCGCTATCCACATCTTCATATGCGCGATCGCCAAAATGCTGGTAGATCGCCGCAAGAAAATCCGCGCCATATCCCGTCGACCCGCGATACTCAGGCTGCAGCACCACATAGCCCAGGCCCGCGACCGTACGTGAAAACGGATCAAAGTCCAATTCATCGTTTGCCTCAGGCCCGCCGTGCGGCAGCACCAGGAACGGATACTTCTTTCCCTTCACATACCCCGCCGGAAACGTCGCGATCCCCTCCAGCGCGATCCCCTCCTTGCTCTTCCAACGCACCACTTCGACAGGCCCCAAGTCGATTCCGGCAACCTGCTCATCGCCTTCATGTGTAATTTTGCGCAGATGATCGCCATCCGTCACGGCCACATTGGTCGTATGAGCCGGATCGCCCACCGTGAACGCCATCTGCTCGCCCGCGCCCGCATACTCGCTCTCCACCGGAGTGCCACGCACCACTCCATCCGGCCAGCGATACGCCGTCTTCAATGCTCCATCGCGAAATTCATCCACCTCGCTGTGCACGCCGCGATTCACGCCGACCCAAATGCGTCCCTTCGCATCGCCGGCAATCTGCACCGCTGTCGCATCGAGATTCGGTGTCCGATCCTCAGCCGTTCCTCCCGCGGCCGGCACCGCCCATACATGCTCCGGCGTCAGCACCAGAGATTTTGTCGACAGGAACACAAGGTCCTTGCCTCCGTTCGCCCAGGCGATTCCGCTTACTGAGTTCGCAATGTCCGTAACGTGCCGAGTTCCCGATGCGCTGCATACATCAATCGTTGAGCCCACTTCGTGATGCCCGATGCGCGGAACCTGAGACAGCACCGCCAGCGAATTCGAATCCGCACTCCACGCCGCCGCGCTTGCACCCCCGCCCACCGTGATCGATCCAGAGATGTACTTCAGGTCTTTGCACCACCACGCTCCACCAGTACCGTCCGCATTTACGACATACAGGCTCGTCTCCTCCGGCTCCTGCACATGGCGAACGCTGTCCATCGGATCGGGCTCGCGGGGATCGGCCGTCATCGCGAAGCGCTTTCCATCCGGCGATGGACTCGCCGATCCCACACCGCGCGGCAACACCACCACTATTGTGGGAGCCGAGGCAAGCTTGCCGTCCTTCAGCGCGAACACCGCGAACTGCTGATGGTCGTTCACCTTCCATCCGCCATACAGGCTCTGCCCATCCCCCGTAAATCCAGACGGGTGAAATCCATCCGGTATTTCGAGTTTCTTCGCGTTGTTCCCATCCCCACCAATCGTCCACCAGTCGGTATGCGTCTGGCCTTTCTCCGCGCCATACGTCACGCTGTAAAGAATCGTTCCGTTCACGCTGACGGCTGCCGCATGCGCGCTGTGAAGGGCTGCCCAATCCTTCGCAGTGAACGGTCCATGCGCCGGCCTCGCCTGTCCCATCGCAACCAGGCTGGCAGCGACAATTGTTATGACAAATGCAAAACTCCGCACTCGAATCCGCATCTCCGGATTCCTCCTATCTCCACAACGAAGTCCAGCGGGGAACCAATTCACCTGAAATTGTAGTTCGCGCCCTTCGCGGCCGCGTCACTCTTTGTGACCATCGCCTTGGCCGCTTAATATGGCTTTTCGGAGAATCGATCTCATGCGCCTGCATTCTGTCATCCTTGCGTTCGCCTTTCTTCTGCCTGTTGCCGCGGCGTCTCAGGCTCCCACGCAAAACTCCGCGCCGCTACCCCCAACAGAAGAGCAGATCAAAGCCGCTGCAGCCATGCCCTTCCGCGATCCTGCGCTACCCGTTGAAAAGCGCGTCGATGATTTGGTCGGCCGACTTACCCTTGAGGAGAAAGTCTCTCAGCTCATCGATCGCGCCGCGCCCATCCCGCGCCTCGACATCCCCGCCTACAACTGGTGGAACGAGGGCCTACATGGCATCGCGCGCTCCGGCTTTGCCACACTGTTTCCCCAGGCCATCGGCAACGCTGCCACCTGGGACGCGCCCCTCGTCCACTCCATCGCCGAAGTCGTCTCCACTGAAGCGCGCGCGAAGTACAACGACGCCATCGCCCACGGCAATCATGACCGCTACTACGGACTCACCATCTGGTCGCCCAACATCAACATCTTTCGCGATCCACGCTGGGGACGCGGCCAGGAAACCTACGGCGAAGATCCCTTCCTGACAGCCCGCCTCGGCACCGCATTCGTGGAAGGCATTCAGGGCGACGACCCGAAATACTTCCGCGCCATCGCCACGCCGAAGCACTACGCCGTCCACAGCGGCCCCGAGTCCACGCGCCACAAGGCCAACATCGATCCCACTCCGCATGATCTCTGGGACACCTATCTGCCGGCCTTTCGCGCCACCATCGTCGACGGCAAAGCCGACTCAATCATGTGCGCCTACAACGCGGTTGACAACGTTCCCGCCTGCGCCAGCAAAATGCTTCTCGGTAATATCCTCCGCGGCGATTGGCATTTCCAGGGCTTCGTCACCTCAGACTGCGGCGCCATCGGCGACTTCTCATCGACCGAGGGCCATCACTACTCTCCCGATTTCGCGTCTGGCTCAGCCGCAGGTATCCTCGCCGGAACAGACACCGATTGCGGCACCGAATATTTAAAACTCACCGACGCCGTCCACAAAGGCCTGCTCACTGAAGCCCAGCTCGATGTCTCCGTCAAGCGTCTCTTCACCGCGCGCATTAAACTGGGCATGTTCGATCCGCCGCAGCAAGTCCCGTTCTCTACCATCCCCTACTCTGTCGTCAACTCGCCCGAACACGCCGAACTTGCCCTGCGTGCTGCGCGCGAGTCGATGGTGCTACTGAAAAATGAGAACCACTTTCTCCCGCTTGATCCCGTGAAGCACCAGGCCGTCGCCGTGATCGGCCCGCTCGCCGGCTCGCGCATCGCCCTCGAAGGAAACTACAACGCCATCCCGCTCCATCCCATCCTTCCCATCGACGGCATTGAGCAGGAATTCGGCTACGACCATGTCGTCTACGCCCAAGGCTCGCCCTACGTTTCGGGCGGCGAACTCCCGGTGCCGCGCACGATGCTCCGGGCCTCAGGTGACTCGACGGTGGATGGGTTGGAGGGCCAGTATTTCTCCCATCCAGGTTTCGACGGCGCACCGGAAATGGTCCGCATCGACAAGGAGATTGATTTCGACTGGGCTTTCGCAAATCCCGTCCAGCCTGCCGACACCACCAACCAGGCCTTTGCTGTTCGCTGGACCGGCGCCATGGCCGTCCCCGTCGCTGAAACCGACAATTTTCAGGTCCGACTGCCTTTCTGCTACCCCTGTGGGGACAAGGTGAAATTCGCCATCTATCTCGACGGAAAACAGCTTGAGCCCACGGCCCCGCCCACACCCACCACAAGCAAACTCCCGCCTTCCGGACGCAACTACGGGGCCATCCAGCACTTCGCTATTCTTTTCGCCGACACCCGCCCGCACGATCTCCGCATTGAGTATGTGCAGACCGGGCGCATCACCGGCGCAGGTCTCGCATTCGAATGGAGCCCGCGCCACGAACTCCTTCAGGACCAGGCTGTTGCCGCTGCGAAGAAAGCGGACGTCGTAATCGCCTTCGTCGGACTCACCCCGCGCCTCGAAGGCGAAGAAATGAAAGTGAACGCCAAGGGCTTCTCAGGCGGAGATCGCACCGACATCGCCCTCCCCGACATCCAGCAGCAATTGCTCGAGGCAGTCGCCAAGACCGGCAAGCCTATGGTCGTCGTCCTGCTCAACGGCAGCGCTCTCGCAGTCAATTGGGCCCAGCAGAACGCCCGCGCTCTACTCGAAGCCTGGTACCCTGGCCAGTCCGGCGGACAGGCCATCGCCGAAACCCTCAGTGGAAAGAACAATCCCGCCGGCCGCCTCCCGGTCACCTTCTACACCGGTGTGGAGCAACTTCCAGCTTTCGACGACTACTCCATGGCCGGCCGCACCTATCGCTACTTCAAAGGCAAGCCACTCTATGACTTCGGAGACGGCCTCAGCTATACGACCTTCGCCTATTCCGGTGTGAAGCTCTCAATCAGAAACCTGAAAGCCGGCGACAGCCTGACGGTTGAAGCCGATGTTCGCAACACCGGCTCGATGGCTGGCGAGGAAGTCTCGGAACTCTACCTGACTCCCCCTGATTCGCCATCTACCCCCAAGCTCGCCCTCGCCGCTTTTGAGCGTCTGCGGCTCAAAACCGGTGAAACAAAGCATGTCAGCTTTCACCTCGACCCGCGCACCCTCTCGCAGGTCGACGAGAAGGGAACTCGTGCCGTAATTCCCGGCAGTTACAAGGTTTCCCTGGGCAGTAGCCAGCCCGACGGAGACCTGGGATCCGCTGCCATCTCCGCCTCCTTCACCATCACCGGCAGTAAGGAACTCCCGCGATGATCCGTCGCCGCAGAAGCCGTTCGGACGCCTGAAGACTGACGACCGTAACAACGAGCTCCGAACTCTAGGCTGAAACCCGGTAAAATAGTTGTTGAAACGAATATCTCCCTGCCGCATCCAAGACAGGTGAAAGGAGCCATCCTATGGCAAGCACCACCTCAAATCCCGCAACCACCACCACCTGGAAACTCGATCCCGCCCATTCCCACGCCGAGTTCAAGATCAAGCACATGATGATCTCCAACGTGAAAGGCAGCTTCAACGGCCTTTCCGGCACCCTCACCGAGCACTCTACCGACGCCACGCTCTCCAGCGTCGATGCCTCCGTCGATGTCAGCTCCATCTCGACCGGCGACGCCCAGCGCGACACCCATCTCAAGAGCGCCGATTTCTTCGACGTCGAGAAGTATCCGACCATGACCTTCAAATCCACGTCGGTCAAGCCCAATGGGGACGGCGGCTACAACGTTACCGGCGATCTCGTGCTGCATGGCCAGACCCGCCAGCAGACATTTGCCGTGGAAGGCCCTAGCGCTCCCGGCAAAGATCCCTGGGGCAACACCCGCATCGGCCTCTCCGCAACGACAAAGATCAACCGTAAAGACTACGGCCTCAGCTGGAACGCAGCCCTCGAAACCGGCGGCATCCTGGTAGGCGACGACGTGAATATCACGATCGAAGCCCAGTTCATCAAGGCCTAACAAAGCCGCTAGTGTGATGTAGCCTCATCCTTGTCGCGCGCTTTTGACAAGGATGAGTTCGGCCGTCCCCGATTGCTGCTGATCCGCAAGTGTGCAGGGCAGACAGTCTTATGGCTGTTCTGAGACTGCGAATGCAGGCTGGGCCCCCTCCCATCCATGCAAACAGGATCACGAACAAAGGAGCAATCATGCAGAGACTCCCAGGAAAACGTGCCCTCATCACCGGCGGTACAACAGGTATAGGCCTCGAAACTGCACGCCGGTTCATTGAGGAAGGCGCGCGTGTCATCATCACCGGCACCAACCCCGCGACACTTGAATCCGCACGGCATGAATTGGGTCCCGATGTACTTGTTCTCTCGTCCGATGCTTCAAGTGCAACCGAGCAGCGCAATCTTGCTACAGCCGTCCAAGCTCACTTCGGCCGTCTCGACATCCTGTTCATCAATGCGGGTCTTGCTCAGCTTCAACCCATCGAACAATGGACTGAAGATGCCTTTGATCGCTCCTTCGCGATTAACGTGAAGGGGCCATTCTTTCTTGTGCAGGCGCTCCTCCCCATATTTGCACCTAAAGCCTCGATCGTCATCAACGGCTCGGTCAACGCACACATTGGGATGCCCAACACCTCTGTCTATTCCGCAACCAAGGCATCCCTGATCTCCTTTGTTCGAACGTTCTCAGGCGAATTGATCAGCCGCGGCATTCGCGTCAATGCAGTCAGCCCTGGCCCGATTTCCACACCTCTTTACAGCAAGCTGGGCCTCTCCGAAGACAACTTGAAACAGGTAGCCATATCGATCCAGGAGCAGGTGCCCGCCGGCAGATTCGGCACTTCCCGGGAGATCGCAGACGCGGTCTTGTTCTTTGCCTCCGATGAGTCCAACTTCAGCGTGGGCAGCGAATTGCTGCTCGACGGCGGCATGAGCGAAATCTGATCGAAGTTTGCCCCGGTCGCTACCGCCAAGATTACTTGTTGCAACGAATATCTTCCTCGTGAATCTAATCTGATGTAAGGCAAAAAGTGAGGTCCATCATGTCTCTTCGCGCGGTCAAACAGATTCTCGGAACCAAGCCCACGATCGAGGGAGCCGGGGTTAAGCTCCAGCGCGCCTTCGGTTTTGGCAAAACAAAGGAGTTCGATCCGTTCCTGTTGCTCGATGATTTCCGCAACGAAAACCCTGCGGACTATCTCGCCGGATTCCCCTGGCATCCGCATCGCGGCATCGAGACCATCACCTACGTGCTGGCCGGCGAAGTCGCGCACGGCGACAGCCTGGGCAACAAGGGCCGCATGACGGCTGGCGACGTCCAGTGGATGACCGCCGGCAGCGGCATCCTTCATCAGGAGATGCCTAAGGGCGACGCCCACGGACGGATGCACGGTTTCCAGTTGTGGGCGAACCTGCCTGCGTCCTTGAAGATGACCGACCCGCGCTACCAGGACATACCATCCTCGGCCATACCTGAAGTCACCGAGGATGATGGAACGAAAGCACGCATCATCGTCGGCGATTTCTGGGGAAAGCGCGGACCAGTCGAGGGAGTAGCCGCCGATCCCAGCTACGTTGACATCTCGGTGCCGCCAAACAAGCTGCGCCGCATTAAGGTCGACGTCACGCGCAACGCCTTCGCCTACGTCTTCGCAGGCGCCGGAACCTTCCGGGATGCTTCAGATCCGAAAGCTGTCTTGACCGAGTCGGCGGTAGATCCGAATGCTCCGGCAAGGTACGACGCGAAAAACCATTCGCTCGTTCTGTTTGACCGTGGCGACGAGATTGTCGTCCAGGCCGGCCCTGAAGGCATCCGCTTCCTGCTCGTCTCCGGCAAGCCGCTCGAGGAGCCGGTAGCGTGGTACGGCCCCATCGTGATGAACACCCAGGCCGAGTTGAATCAGGCCATGCACGAACTCCAAACCGGCAAGTTCATCAAGCATCAGTAAGCCTGATACTCTCGCGAGACAAAATGCCCCGGTCCTGACATCTCAGGCCGGGGCATTTCCTTTTCCGGTACCGAGCACTGAAGAATCCAGCGTCGATATGCTACTCTCTCCGACGATCCCAGAAAGGTATCCGGACCTCATGTCAAAACGTTCCTTCAGTGCGCTCGCATTTGCCACGTTCCTCGCTTGCCATGGGGCCCTGGCCCAATTTCCCGGAATGACTCCGGCGAAGCACTTCCCGTGGTCTGACAAGAGCCTCTCTCCCGATGCGCGGGCCGATATGGTCATCAAGGAGATGACGCTGGATGAAAAGATCCAGCTGCTGCACGGACCCGGCTGGCAGGCCCTTTTTGCACCCCAGGAGTCCGGGCCCCTCACGCGGGCCATCGCAATCCTCGGATTCATCCCCGGCGTTCCCCACCTCGGAATTCCCGATCTCCAGATGACCGATTCAAACCAGGGTGTTTCGATGGCCGGTGCTAAAGGCCGATATGCGACTGCTCTGCCTTCCGGAGAAGCAATGGCCTCCGCCTGGGATCCGGCGCTTTCCTACGAGATCGGCACAATGCTCGGGCACGAAATGCGCGCCATGGGATTCAACATGTCGCTGGGCTCCGGAATCAACATGATCCGCGAACCGCGAAACGGCCGCACCTTCGAGTACAAAGGCGAAGACCCGGTGCTCGCTGGCACGCTTGCCGGCCAGGAATTGAAAGCCGAAAAAGCCCTGCACCTCATCACCGATGTGAAGCACTACGCTGTCAATGATCAGGACTCCGGCCGCATCGTCGTGAACTCCATCATCAGCAGGCGCGCCATGCGCGAGAGCGACCTGCTCGCCTTCCAAATCGCATTGCAGGACTCCGGCGCCGGCGCCGTCATGTGCTCCTACAACAAGATCAATGGAACCTATGGCTGCGAGAATTCCTATACGCTCACAGATGTATTGAAGAAAGACCTCGGGTTCAAGGGCTTCGTCGTCTCCGACTGGGGCGCGACGCAGAGCACCACAATGGCTGCAATGGCAGGCCTCGACATCGAGATGCCGGGCAACGATTCATTTGGCGCACCGCTCAAGAAAGCCGTAGAAAGCGGCGAAGTGCCCATGGACCGGCTCAATGACATGGTGCATCGCGTTCTCCGCACCGAATTCGATTCAGGCATCGTTGACTATCCGCCGCAACCCGAATCCCCGAACGTGATGCACGGATTTGAAGTCGCGCAGAAGACTGCCGAAGAAGGCGCCGTTCTGCTGAAGAATGACCGTGAGCAGCTGCCCCTGAACGCATCCAGCCTTCGGTCCATCGCAGTCATCGGTGGCCACGCGGATGTCGGCGTGATGTCCGGCGGAGGATCTTCACAAGTTTCGCCGGCCGGCGGCAATCCCGTTCCGCCTCCACCCGAATTGGCGAAGAACCCCATGACGGCTTTCATGTTGGTCGAGGTCTATCAACGCTCGGCGCCGCTCAAAGGGATCCAGCAAGAAGCGCCGCAGGCAACCGTCAAGTTCGATTCCGGCGCTGACCCCGCATCGGCAGCAGCACTCGCCAAATCATCCGACGTGGCAATCGTGTTTGCCACGCAACATGCTTCAGAAGGCATGGACCTCAAGAACCTCTCACTTCCCGACAATCAGGATGCCCTGATCGAAGCAGTAGCCGCGGCCAATCCCCACACCATCGTCGTGCTCGAAACCGGAGGCGCCGTCCTCATGCCATGGATCGACAAGGTCGCCGCCGTCGTCGAATCCTGGTATCCCGGCATTCGCGGATCGGAGGCCATCGCCAATGTCCTCTTCGGCGACGTGAACCCGTCCGGCAAGCTACCGCTCACCTTCCCAAAGAGCGAGGCCGACCTGCCCCACCCGATTCACGTTGGCCCGCCGAAGCCGGATGCCGACCACCCCATGCCGAAACTTGCCGGTGCTCCGGGGTTGATTGGAATGGCAATGGGAATCGGCCCGTTCTTCGACGTCAATTACGACGAAGGCCTGAAGGTGGGATACAAGTGGTATGACGCGGAGAAGAAGCCCGTGCTCTTTCCATTCGGCTTCGGCCTTTCCTACACCACTTTTGCCTATTCAGCGCTCAAGATCACGCCCGGGGATACGACTACCGTCTCCTTTACCCTGAAGAACACCGGCAAGCGCGCGGGAAGCGAGATCGCGGAGGTCTACGCATCCCTGCCTGAGTCAGCCGGTGAACCGCCCAACCGGCTGGTTGGTTGGACCAGGATTGACCTTGCACCCGGCGAGTCAAAGCAGGCTACCGTCTCGGTCAGCCGAGATCGTCTGACTGTCTTTGATGAAGGGTCTGATTCCTGGAAAGTACCCGCCGGGCAATACACCATCCGGGTCGGTGCATCGTCCCGGAATCTTCCCTTGCAGCAGGCGGTTTCTTTCGAGAGATGAGCACGTGTTAGCGGTATTTGCGGCCCCAAAAAATGAAAAAGAAGACCTGAGATCAGGCCTTCTTCATGATGACTTCTGTCAGGTGTCGGTGCGGTGGTTCGTTACCGGTCATTCGACGCATAAGATCGGGGAGCTTCAAAGCTGGAGGGCATAAAGGAAGAATGCACCGGAGCTTTTCGAATGCTGATCACGCTCGCTGAGATCGGGAAAAGTTCCACTGGAAAATCGTCTTCTTCTTTCTGAGGCATCTGTGCAATCTGTGCAGTGTGCTTCTCCTCAACAAGAAGTTCGTGAACCACGGCCCGTTCGGCAAGGACCTGCTGGATTCGTTGTTCCAGTCTTTGCTTCGATTCCAGTTCAGCTGCCTCTTCGTCTGCCTTCTGCTTTCTATTTCCGAACAACGAGGATAAAAACCCTCGTTTTCTGTCGTTTGCCATCGCCTGCGGGCTCCTGGGGGAAGTAGTCGGTGTCGATGCGCTATCCTGCGCCGGGTCGATCTGAGGCTGAACATCACCAGTAGATCAAGAGTTTGACATCGATAGCACTTTCGGGCCATCCCCGGATGGTCACCGCCAGTAACCTAAATAGTCATCGTTGCTCAGGTACCGCTGATGCGAGAGAAAGAACGCCGTCCGGTGTCAGTCCGCGCTTTCTCAGATTTCGAATACTTAATGCATCATGCCGCTTTGCCAGTCGGCGCCCTTGTTCGTCCACGCTCAACTCGCAATGGAACCACCTAGGGTCCTCGAATCCCAACGCTCGATTTAGCAGGATCTGCCGAGCAGTCGACTTCAGCAGATCAGCGCCGCGCACAACCTCCGTAATCCACATCGCCGCGTCGTCAGCCACGCACGCCAACTGATAACTCGGCAGCCCACCACCCCACCGACGAAGACCTGTCCGTGGGGGCCCCGGCGTCGCATCCCTTCGCCAGACCAGAAAATCGCCGAAGTCCACCCCCGCCACAAATCGTTGCGAACCCAAATTCAGATCCTGAAATGCAATAACCTTTCCATCCGGGACGCGGAACCGCCAGTTCAGTCCGCCGGGGCTATCAGCCATTTCGCTTGAAATCTCAAACACGCCTTCGCCTGAGCGCGACGGTCGACAAGTCCCCGGATACACGGGCTCATCATCTTCATCCTGCCCACGCCCCGCCCACTCATGCGGAGCACTCACTGCCGCGTCCAGATCTTTTCGCGAACAACGGCATGGATAGAGGAATCCGCCTTCACGCAGCCGCTTCCACGCGGCCAGATATATCTCGCCCCGTTCGCGCTGCGCATAAGGCCCGAACGCCCCGCCCAAATCCGGCCCTTCGTCCCAATCCAGCCCCAGCCATTGCAGATCCTCAAGCGCCGCCTCTGCATACTCGGCTCGGCTGCGTTCCCGATCCAGATCTTCCATGCGCATCACTAGCCGACCGGCAGCTGCCCGCGCTCGCCTCCAGGCCGTTGCAAATGTCCGCGCGTGTCCAACATGCAGATGTCCTGTAGGCGAAGGCGCCAGGCGTCCGCGATACTCCAAGCCCGTTGTTGAAGAGTCAAGACTCAATTCACGTTTAGTGTAGCCATACCGGTCAACGGACGGCGAACTCTCCCCGCCATTCGGTATCCCCGCGGATTATCGATCGAGCTGAGACTTACGAAGAATGTGCGGAACTGGTGAAACGATTCCGCTCCGAACACATCCAAACCATTAGAGGCTCCGGGGCATGGCTGCGAAATCTTGTTGCCCGCGGATAACTTGGAGTTTTCCACATGCCTTGAAGGCAAGCATTTAGCCCGAAGCTTCCGAAATGAAGATAGTCCATCTCAGGCGAGGAGCGATTTTGGATTGCAATCCCAAGCTGAGCCGCCATCCGGGCCTCAATGGATATGCATGCACATCGAGAGTCCTCGTGTGGGTCGCCCGCGTTCTCCTGACACTGACCGCGATATCGCTGATCACGATGCCCGTAACACAGCATCTTTGGACTTGGGATCGTTTTCTCCACGGCGGCAGAGATTTTGAGCTGAGCACACTCATGATCCTGTCTTTCCTCAGTCTTGTACTGGTGCTCTCAAAAAACCTGAAGCAGGGCATCGACTCTTTGTTGTCGGCACTGTGCATTCTTGCGTTCGCGGGTCATGAACACGCGCCGATCAGGATCGCTTCTACACGGTTATTTTCGACATTTCGTTCAGAGTATGTGGCCGGTTCAGATACGGGCATGTATAACATTCCCCTTCTCATCTGATCCTTCGACTCTACAAATACGCGAAAAGCAAAGTGGAACCGAGACCGTCGGCTCCACTGCCGTCCCCTTAGCACCATTCGCCTGATACGGAGAGTTCAATGAAACCATCTGAAGTTTTACATGCATGGGCCCGAATCCTGGGAGGCCATGCACCTTCTCTTTCCATCGAGATCACAAAAGAATGCCCCTTGCGCTGCCCGGGATGTTACGCTTTCGATGCGGCTCATCTGGGAGGACCGACACAACTTCGCGAGCTCTCTGACTTTAAAGGCGATGAGCTGATTACAAGAGTCCTCGCCCTGATCGATCAACATCGACCGCTCCATGTCTCTTTGGTGGGCGGCGATCCGCTTGTTCGATATCGCGAAGTCGACGCGCTCCTGCCACAAATCGAAAGCCGCGGTGTACACACCCAGGTGGTCACCAGCGCATTCCGGGAGATTCCGGCTGCATGGATGAAGTTCAAGAAACTGAATGTCGTGGTCTCTGTCGACGGCCTGCAGGCGGAACATGATGAGCGCCGCAAACCTGCAACTTACGACAGGATCCTGAAGAACATCAAGCATGCGAAAGTCAATATTCACTGCACCATCACATCGCAGATCGTGGAGCGTCCTGGCTACCTCGATGAATTTCTTGAGTTCTGGACAACCCGGCCTGAGGTCAGAAAAGTGTGGTTCAGCATCTTCACGCCTCAGCGTGGTGCGACCGACAAGGAAATACTGACTGCTTCGCAGAGAGCAGGTGTGATCGCCACGCTGCGGCAATTGCGTTTGAAATATCCGAAGCTGGAAATGCCAGAAGCACTGATCAGAGAGATTGCCTCCCCGCCCACGAGTCCGGAAGAATGCATCTTCGCGAGAACCACCCAGACCATCTCAGCAGATCTGAAAACGCAAATCACTCCATGTCAATTCGGCGGAAATCCCGATTGCCAACAGTGTGGCTGCATTGCATCGATGGGCCTGGCTGCCGTCGGGCATTATCGCGTGGCGGGCCGGCTCACCGCTGGACATCTTTTCATGGTTTCGGATCGATTAGGCAAGCGGTTGAGAAGGTTCAGGCGGACCTTTTCACCCAAAACCACGGTCGATCCAATCTCTTCCCCATTCAAGATCCTGGCGCCCTGACCCTGAATTCGAAAGAAATCACGAGGCGAATCGGGACTAATCTGATTCGCCATTCCCGTGGTCATCCCCAACTGAGCTATCGGCATGATGATGGTCGTACTTGCTGAGGCTCTCGTTCAGATGATTCGGATCCACTGAAACCTGGACCACGTCCATCTCCTGCCCGTCTAGATCTAGAACGAACAAGCCCATCCGCGACCCTTCGGGATGCATATAGATCAGCGTCTGGCCGTTGCCCTTGCGGCTGGTCTCGCGAATCACCCGTTCCCACTCGGAACCAAGCTTCTGTTCCACCATCCGGTTTAGCTCTTCGCCGTCCACATCCGCATGAAAGTCGTCGATCTCGGCGATGTGCATACCACTTACACCGCCTTTCGTGGCCTTGTGTGAAATGAAACTGATCAGGCCAAGGAAGGGAATGCGCTGCGCATGCACGTTGTAGCGCGATTCAATTGAACTCACCACACCGTCGAAGCCACCCTCCGCGCCGCTCGCCAGCACAACTACCGGAACCGCCAGCGCCAGGAAGCAAATGGGAATCAGCACGAGACGTCTCATTCGTCACCGTCCTTCTTGGTTTTGTCCTTCGCCTTGTCCTTGTGCGATTCCTTATCGATATCGCCCAGCTTCCCGAGTCCGCCGATGCCTCCCAGCTTGCCCAGGTCCTCCATCTTCACAGGCCCCAGAATAAGCACGATGCTCAGTTCCTTCGGCTCCACATCGAGAATGAACATGCCGTGGGTCTCGCCGTTTATGACCTTCATCATTACGTCTGTGCTTTCGCCGGACTTCTTATCGCGCTCGCGCACAATCGGTGACCAGTCGCTGGTTTCGAAATAGGAGCGCAGCTTCTGGATGTCCTCCATCGAGTACTGGCCTTCCTTGTCGAATTCGTAGTCGCGCACATAGATCCCGTCGAGCCCTTCGATGAGGCGTCGCGTCGCCGCGTCATCCTCGCCTTTGCCATTCATGAATTTGGCAGCGAAGGCGAGCATGTTCTTACCAAGTGTCACCTCGGTCACATTCGAAGCCTTGGCAGCCAGTTCCTTTTCGACTGGCGACGGCAACGGCAGTTGCGAGGTCTGCGCCACAGCCGGAATAATCAGCCCCACCATCACCACAAACAAAGCCGCAATTCGGTTCTTCATCGATCTCCCTCTCCAGCCCATCAACTCTGGGTGCCCATCCTTGCGGCGTGGTCTGCCGCAAGGGTGGGAAAGCACGATCCTGCTGTCCTACTTCTCCTCACGATCACGTGCCACCAGCCGCCGATTCATATCGTTCAACGCGCGATTCGTAATGCGAAGCGCCGTAAATACCTGCTGTGCTGCTTCTTCGCCCTTGCGCCGCTCCTCGATCTGCCGCCAGCTATAACCACCAGCAATTACGCCCACCAGCAAAACCGATGCCGCCAGCCGCTGCCACCACGCGTTGTGATTCTGCACCCGCTCCGTGCGAAGCATGCTGCGCTGCTGCATGATCCGCCGCTTCAGGCTGGGCGGCGCTGGCCGGCGCTCCATGGCCTGTCGCAATTCGCGTTCGAACTCGTTTATTTGTTCAGGCTGATCAGTTTGTCCAGTCTGTCCAGGCCGCTCAAAGTCCACGAATGTACTCCTTCAAATGCGTCGTTGCTTTCGACCGCAACAGCTTCAGTCCCCGCTGCAAATTACTTTTCACCGTCGCCACAGGCGCGTCCACCGTAGCTGCAATCTCTTCGGGCGACAAATCTTCCTGGTAGCGCAACACCAGCGCCGCACGTTGTGCCTCGGGCAATGTTGAAAGCAATTGCTCCAGCCGTGCGCTCAGGGGCGACGATCGCTCCTCCGCCGGCGCTGCGTGATTGTCTTCAATCTCCACCCATAAATCCACACCGCGTACCTTGCGCCGTCGCAGTGCATCGGCCGACCGGCTCATTGCCACTCGCCGCAGCCAGAACATCGCGTGCTCGGGGCTTTCGATCCGGTCCATATGCCTGTCCAGCTCCAGAAAAACATCCTGCGCAACCTCTTCCGCCAATCCGCGGTCGCCGGTCATGCGCCAGGCAAGCGAGAACACCATGGACTGATGCTCGTCCACCAGTCGCTCGAAATCCGGGTGCCATTTCTCGGCCATGGGTTTCGCTTCTACTCTCTTATCCGCAGGGGAACGCGGTTCAGGATGCAAAAGGTACGTTTTGCACGAAAGAAAGTTCAAGCGAGCCGGAGAACGTTGCCAAAAGCTTGAGGAGACGCCTTCTATTTGCGGCGGGGATCCATACGATCCGAAAGGATTTAGATGAAGGATTTCCTTGATTTCGTCAAATCGACCTCGCCGGAAAGAGCAATCCCCTTCGATCGCAATCGAATCTAATTCTCTGACTGGGGTCAGTCCACATTCACCCAACAATCCGGGGCATTGAGCGGTTCGGGGTATCGAGCCGATGGAGGGACAAAGAATGAATGGGTTAACACGTGGGTTTTGGGATAGTGCTGATCAGATACTGCAGTGGCTGGGACGCCTTCTGCTGAGAAGGCGGGCCATTTCGGACGAAGGCGCTCTCTATGCTCTAACGGGCGGCGCTCTTGTATGTGCGCTGTTCGGTGGACTCATCGGATTCGCTGTGTCTCATCTTTCGCCACATTCAGCCGCGATTGTCGGAACGATACTGGGAGGGCTGCTGGGCGTGTGCATGGGAATCTTGTTTGGATCGTTCGTGGAAACAGTCGATCGCACGATCAAAGACCTGCTGAGATCACTGAATTCGAAATAGAATAAACCGCAGCTTGCGTCATGATGTTGTCGAGCGCTGCCTGATCTTCCATCCCCACCCATAAAATGCATGCTGCGCACCTTGCGCCACCAAGCCAGATGGTTCTGGACTGATCCGCGTCCACAAGCCGCTTCAAATCCGAGTGACATCTCTCGGCCATGGGCTTCGCTTCGTATCCTCGGGGGATCGCGGCTCGGGATCCAGCCAAAAGAAGTCCATGCGGGAGAGAACATTACCAAAAGCTGACCGCAGTGCGAGAGTTGGGGATGTCTCTGCCTCTCTCGCCGATAGAATGACCCCATCGATACAGGACATTCCGGCCCACGCGTGAGGACAAGTGCCATGAGATGCAAGACTTTACTCAGCCTGTCGTTTCTCGGGTCCTTGAGTTTTGCGGGTTGCGGGGTAAGCGGCAAAGTCGCCGGCACCACCCCTCCCCCAACGCCCGCCATAACGTCGGTCAGCGTCTCCTGCGCTGCAGCCAGCCTCCCAACCGGACAAACCAGCCAGTGCTCAGTAACGGTGTCGGGAACCGGCGCCTACAGTTCGGCCGTGACGTGGTCCGCAGCCTCGGGAACCGTTTCAAGCTCCGGCCTCTATACCGCCCCATCCGTTGTGCCTACGTCCGGTTCCGATAGCGTCAAGGCAACCTCAACGGAAGACTCCACAAAAGTGGGGTCGGCGAAGATTACCATCACCGCGCCTCCACCATTACCGACCATCACCGCCGTCTCTCTCGCCTGCAGCCCGTCCTCTATCACCGACACGCAGACAACATCCTGCACTCCCACCGTTACCGGCACAGGAGCTTTCGCGAATACCGTGAATGTTTCAATAAGTCCAGCTGCCGCGGGAACCTTGAGCGACGCATCTGGCGTCAGCTCGGGCACCGCCATTACATTTACCCCCGCTAATATCGGCGCGGATTCAGTAACCATCACAGCAACATCTACAGCGGACTCCACCAAGTTCCATTCCGTGCCGATCACGGTGACCGCATCGACCGCCGGACCCAGTTGCGCAGGCATGAGCCTGGGAGACAACGCCAGCCTGAACGGATTCCTTCCGTTCACGTCCTCTACAGCATGGAACACTGATATTTCGTCAGCCCCTCTCGATCCGAACAATGCCGCCATTACCTCTGCCGCAGGATTCGCTGGACTGCATCTGCATCACGACTGGTCGTCCGTCGCCGGAGGAAACTATGGCATCCCCTATGTCGTCGTCGATTCAAGCACCACCCCGCTGATTCCGATCTCTGTGGTCGACTATGCCGATGAAAGCGATGTTGCCGTCGCGCCATTTCCCATCACCGCGCCGATTGAAGGTGCTCCAACTGATTGCGATGGATGGCCCGATACCTACATCGGCGACTCCCACGTTCTTGTGCTGGACCGCCACGCCTGCATGCTGTATGAAACGTTCAACACCCATCGCTGCAACGGAGCCTGGAGCGCATCCTCAGAAACCATCTGGGACTTGAAGAATTACGATCGTCGTCCCTGGGGCTGGACATCCGCAGACGCAGCCGGACTCCCGATCTTTCCCGGCCTCGTGCGCTACGATGAAGTCGCCTCCGGCGCAATCAACCATGCCATCCGCTTCACCATGCAACAAACCAAGAACGACGCCAATGGCGGCTACTTCGTCGCGCCCGCCAGCCACGCAGCCGGAACCACATACGGCGTCAGCAACGTGATGGGGATGCGCATCAGGCTCAAAGCTAGCTTCGATATCTCCGGTTTCTCGGCGGCCAACCAGGTAATTCTCACCGCGATGAAGAAGTACGGAATGATCCTTGCCGACAATGGCAGCTACTTCTACTTTCAGGGAGTGCCGGATCCCCGCTGGAATGACGATGACCTGCACAACCTCGACGCCATCCAGTCATCCAACTTCGAAGTCGTGCAGATGACACCCACGTTCCCCGGTTACGACGCCAACACTGCCCCCACCGGAGAAACGCCGATCATCAACAGCTTCACTTCGTCCGCCTCATCCGTCGCGGCCGGAACACCCGTCACGCTCACATGGAATACAACCAATGACTCCTACGATTTCATCGATGAGCTTGGAGGCGTCACCGGCGGAATCGTAACCACGACTCCGACAAAAACGACGACCTACACCCTGAACGCCACCAACCAATACGGCCGAACCACCATGCAGGTCACCGTCACAGTTCACTGATCGAATGGCGCATTCATAGTCACGCTCCCACTTGCCCATACAACCGCGCGGGCGGTCCTATAGCGACTGAACCAAAAGGTTGAACGTCAATTAAGCGACGGGAGAGACTACTGGAAATTAGCTTCCAGGTTTTCCCTTTGCCAACAATTCCAAAAGCGTCTGTCATGTTGAGAGCCCCCTGAACGTAGTGACGTCCGTGGTTTGTGCGCTTAGGGACCTGCCAAAGATTGCCAACGGACTCAAGCATAGCCACGTAAGGCAGAGGTGGAAGGACCAGTTTAGGGGTTTCATTGACGCCATGCTAAACTCACGGACTCATCTCGGTTTTGAACATTCTTGTTGGATTGTAGCTATCCAAGATCGGAAGCGCTTCGCGCGGAGGAGGTCTAATTGTGAGGCTCGATTTGCTCCGCGAGGCGGTTTCGATTTGGACACGAGAAGGAAGCCGCAGGCGTACTTAGCGGGCGCGG
>NZ_JBARMD010000065.1:0-13614 GCF_049802275.1 Occallatibacter sp.
GAAGAGATTGGTTTCGGTCGTATCTGAACAATCCCATTAGTTATGTTTTTGCCAACATACTTCGCGGCCGACTGAAAATGGTCGGACTTTCGGCGACGAATTTCCTGCAGAATTGCGTCGTGATTTCTTTGTTTGGAATGAGTGCGGTGGAGCGTCAGGCGGCGATAGCACGCTGGACAGCAGCGGAGTGTTCGAGCCGATCGATCGAGTTCCAGTGCGGCGCAGTACACTCAACCTATGAACCACCGCACGACGACTCGCGTGAGTTTGACGGCACTGCTGGGGACGGCGGTGACGGATCCGCAGGGGCACGTGCGCGGCAAGCTCAAGGATGTTGCGGTTGCGACAGGGGCAGAGGCCGGGCAGGTTGCGGGGCTGGTTCTGAAGACGCGCGACGGCCTGTGGATTGTGCCTTCGCAGGATGTGCGGGAGACGCCGGCGGGAACGTTGGAACTGAAGTCGCCGGAGATGCTGATTCCTTTGCAGGATCAGGGGAATTATCTCTACCTGGCGCAGGACCTGGTGGACCGGCAGATCATCGACATCCACGGGCGGAAGGTGGTTCGCGTAAACGACGTGGACCTGGAGTGGATGGGCGATGGCGCCAAGCACCTGCTGCGCGTGGCTGAGGTCGAGGTTGGGCTGCGCGGGGCCTTTCGGCGCGTGTTTAAAGGGATGCTGCCCAGGGCTTCGCTCGAATCGCTGTCGCGCAAGTTCAAAGAGCGTGGGATTCCCTGGCAGTTTGTCGATGTGATCGAGGTGGATCCGGCGCGGCGGGTGAAGCTGCGCATCGAGTACGAGCGACTGGCGGAGATGCATCCGTCAGACCTGGCGGAGATTCTGGAGGATCTGGCTCCGGCGGAGCGCGACGCGGTGTTTACCTCCCTGGATGAAGAAGTTGCGGCGGACACACTGGAAGAGGTCGATCCGAAGCTGCAGCTTTCGTTGCTGGAGAAGCTGGACGAAGAGAAAATCGCCGACATTGTCGAGGAGATGGATCCCGGAGCGGCGGCGGATTTGCTCGCAGAGCTTCCCGAGGACCGGTCGGACGCGATTCTCGAGGAGATGGAGCCGGAGGAGCGGCACGAAGTCGAGGAGTTGCTCGAGTTCGACGAGCACTCGGCGGCGGGCGCGATGACCACGGACTTCGTCTATCTGGGGACAGATGCGACGGTTTCGCACGTAGGACCGGCACTGCGCAGCTTCGATGGAGACATCGAGACCGTGACCGAGATCTATCTGCTGGACGATAAGCGGGTGCTGCGCGGTGCCGTACCGCTGGCGCGGTTGGTGATGGCGCAGCCGGATGCGCGCTTGATGGTGCTAGCCGAGGCGCGCGTGCTGTCGTGCCCGGCGGACATGAAGCAGATTGACCTGGCGGAGATGTTCGATAAATACAATCTGCACGCCCTACCCGTGGTGGATACGCAGGGCCGTATGGTGGGCGTAGTGACGGCCGATCACGTGATCAGTTTCCTGCGAGAAAAGTTATAGTCCGGCGGGATAAAGTCCTGCTAACCTTGCGATTCATAGAACAATTTGTGTGATTAGGTTCGAGGATTTCCGGGCTGGTCCATAGACTGGAGAAAGAAATGCCGCAGGACACTCGAGAATACGTTCCGCCGCTTGAGCGTGAGAGCCTCAGCCGGCGCGAAATGGAGTTACCGCCTGCAATTCGCGCTTTCGCGTGGTTCTGCTTCCTTCGCGCGGGCGTGGATTTTATCTTTGCTCTTCTTGTTGGATTTGCTCCGAAATCGGCGCTCGCGATTTTTGTCGCTGAAACGTTTGGAGATCGCATTCCATACGTGTCGGCGGAAGCCGAGTTTTTCATTTTTGCCGCCTTCTTCGCCTACGTAGGTTGGAAATGGATGGCACGAGACTGGCGTATTCGCTGGTTTGTCATGTTTATGTCCGGCGCATTCGCGGCGAGAATCCTGGTTTTACTGCTGGTGGACAGGGCCACGGCGGCGCACGGCAAGATCTTGCACGCCGAGACGGAACTCGAGCTTGGCATGCTGGCAGTATTCAACCTGCTCATCTGCGCTTACCTGGCCTTTTATCCTGGCATGGCCCAGGCATTCAACGAGAGGCCATAGACCAATCAACAGGCCGTGGGGCCCTGGAGAAAGTTTATGCCGCCGCGAGATCCCATTAGAACGTATGTGCCGCAAAAGATTCAGACGGGCCCTGTTCGCGAACGGGGCGACTATGTGGAGCGGCACAAGATCCCGACGCTGATCCGGTGGTTCATCTGGCTGCTGGCGTTTCGCTCGGCCGTGAACCTCATCTTCGCACTGATCGTGGGGCTGGCGCCCGACTCGGATGTCGCGAAGTATGTGGCGATAAACTTTGATGCATGGCCGAAGCAGATGCCGCCGGAAGCGGTGTTTTACGTGAGCGCTTTCCTCTACGGGATGACCGCCTGGCGATGGGCAAGCCGTGACTGGCGGGCGCGCTGGGCAGTGATGTTCATTTCGGGAGCGACGGCGGCGAAGATGCTGGTGAATTTTGCCGCTGACCATGCTGTGGGGAATCCGACGCCCATGACGCAGTCCCAGGAACTGGCGCTCCTCACGAGCGTCGTGATCAACTTCATGATTTGCGGGTATCTAGCGTTCTATCCCGGGATGGCGGAGGCGTTCAAAGAAACGCCCTGGGAATGAACCTGCGGGCTGGGCGGGCGGCGTTCAGTTGGGCGAAATCAGAGGGTTACCGTCGGTGTTGTTCTTCTGGAACAGTTTGGCCAAAGATCACAGACGTTTTTTCCAGATTTGTGAAACAATTCGTGGATGGTCCAATTTCCTCGGATTATCCAGGGCGGCATGGGTGTTGGCGTCTCCAACTGGCGCCTCGCACAGGCGGTCTCAAAGCTGGGACAACTCGGAGTTGTCTCGGGAACAGCGATAGACCAGGTGCTGGTGCGCAGGCTGGCCGATGGGGACAAGGGCGGCTACATGCGCCGGGGATTGGACGCGTTTCCGTTTCCGGATATGGCGAAGCGCATCTGGAATGACTACTTCATTCCGGGCGGGAAGCCGAGCGGAACACCCTATCCGACAACGCAGATGCACCAGCGGCGCGATTCGCGTAGCCTCATTGAATTGTTGATGGTGAGTAATTTTGTTGAAGTGTTTCTTGCGCGCCAGGGCCACCTGAACAAGGTCGGCGTGAACTTCCTCGAAAAAGTACAGCTACCGCACCTGGCTTCGCTTTACGGAGCGATGCTGGCAGGGGTGGGCTACGTGCTGATGGGAGCCGGAATCCCGCTGCATATTCCGGGCGTGATCGACAACCTGGCGGCAGGGAAGCCTGCGGAGTACCGGCTGGCTGTGGCGGGGGCTGCCACAGGGCAGGACACGATGATGAGCTTTGACCCGGCGGAGTATGCGGAAGGGCCGCTGCCGGCTTTGGAGCGTCCGCGGTTCCTGGCAATTGTTTCGTCGAACACGCTGGCGACCACGATGCTGCGGCGCGCAACCGGGCGTGTGGACGGCCTGGTGATTGAGAGCCCGACAGCAGGCGGACATAATGCTCCGCCGCGCGGCAAGCTGCAACTGAATGAAGCCGGCGAACCAATCTACGGCGAGCGCGACAAGGTAAACATCGCAGAACTGCGCGAGCTGGGCGTTCCGTTCTGGCTGGCTGGTGGCTATGGCCATCCGGACAAGGTGAAGGAAGCGGTGGACCTGGGCGCGGCTGGCGTGCAGGTGGGCACGGCGTTTGCATTCAGCGAAGAGTCGGGAATGCGCGCGGACCTGAAGAGGACGCTGTTGTCGCAGGCTATGGCGGGGACAGGAAAGGTGTTTACCGATCCGCTGGCCTCCCCCACGGGATTTCCGTTCAAGGTTGCGCAACTGTCGGGTTCGTACTCCGATGAGGGCGTGGCGCAGGCGCGGACACGGGTTTGCGATCTTGGCTATCTGCGCGAGCCTTATGCGATCGACGAGGAAAAGATTGGATATCGCTGCTCGGCGGAGCCGGTGGCAAATTACGTGGCCAAGGGCGGCAAGATCGAGGATACAGTGGGCCGGAAATGCCTGTGCAACGCGCTGATGGCCAACATCGGTCATGCGCAGACGCGCAAGGATGGATCCGCTGAACCTCCGCTGGTGACGATCGGAGACGATCTGAATACCGCTGCGCAGTTCTTGACAGCGGAGCGGGAGAGCTACTCGGCCTCGGATGTGGTGAAGGAACTCCTCAGCAAAGTGGATCTGGAGCCAGCCAAGGTGGAAGCGCTGCCGCTTGAGAAGGTGCTCGCGACAGCGTAGCCGGAACCAGGGGTCGAGGTAAATTTTCCGTTCAGTCAGAGCCGGGTCAGGGCTTCTTTGTCAGGCCGGCTTGTTCGACTGGAACATCCAGCGGACTCCGAATCTGTCGTTAAGCGCGCCGTAGGCTCCGAAGAACATCTCCTTCAGCGGATCGGTTACGTTGGCGCCTTGGGAGAGCTTTTCGAACAGGGTCTTCAACTCATCGAACGTTCCGCCACTCAGATATAGGCAAACAGTGTTTCCGGGGACTCGGGGGCGATTGAGCATCAGCCAGTCGGATGCCGAGATCTCAATCGTGCCGCTGCGCAGCCGCGCGTTGATGGTCTTCTCCTGCTGGAATGCGGGCATGTGTTCTTTGGCCGGCGAATCTTTCACCTTTGTCGACGTGAGTTCTCCGCCGAAGACAGACTTGTAGAACTCCATCGCATCGTGACAGGTGCCGTCGAATAACAGGTACGGGGTGAGGGTCATCGTTCTTTCTCCTTCAGCGGCCGCGATTGCGGCGCAGGCTCTTGAAAATGTGGGCGAGGTGGCGATGATTGTCGTCGGAACTGCGAGGGCGACAAATTGATGGCGTGAGAGACCGGTGGATTTGGGCATGGTTTTTCACTCCTTACCCACGTGCGACAAGTAGCCTGTGGGTAATGCTTTGGTCGGGCTGACATCTTGAATTGAGGAAACAGCAACTCCTTCGACTTCGCTATGCTTCGCTTGGGACGGCGGTGATTCGCGCTTTCCCACCCTTGCTGCGCAAGGATGGGGCACCAGATGGCTAGGGGGTTTTGTCCTCTTCGGCGAGGAACGCGCCTAAGCGATCGAGCTTTCGTTCCCAGGCGGTGCGGTGGTCGCGAATCCATTGCTCGAGAGCGCGAAAGCCGGCGGGTTCGATGCGGCAGGTGCGCACTCGTCCAAGCTTCTCAGTGTGCACCAGGCTCACCTCTTCGAGGATCTGCAGGTGCTGCGCAACTGCGGTCAGCGTGACGCCGAGTGGCTCAGCCAGCCTCGAAACGGACATGGGACCGCCGGTGAGATGGTCGAGGATCGCGCGACGCGTGGGATCCCCCAGCGCGTGAAACAGGCGATCAATTGGCGGATTCGGCGTGGGCATGGCTGGCTCGATTCTCGGCTGGTTAGCTGGCGAGGTCTTTTTCGAGGCGATCGAAGAGCGCCTTCCATCCGTGTTCGATCATCGCCGGGCCGTCGGGCCACTCGATATACGTTCCTTGATTGGTGAAGACCAGATTGGTTCCGGATGCGGACCGGACGAACTCGAGTGTGAGCACGGCGACCAGAATGGGTTTGCCATTCAGGGACATTCTGGTGGTGGTGACGATTCGATTCTCCGGCGTGATGTCCTGATAGGTGGACTCGTTGGCGATTTCGGAGCCGGCGATCGGATGGCCTTCCTTGAAGCGGTAACTGAAGCGCTCAGTGCCACCAACACGGAACTCCATTTCGAATTCCTGGATTTCATGGTCTCCCTCGGCGTACCAGCGGCGCTTCCGTGCGGCCTGGGCAAAGGCGGCGAAGACTCTCTCGGGCGGTTGAGGATAGTTGCGGTCGATAACGAATGTGCTGTGAACGACGGTGGGTTCGGACATTGAGGATTCCTCCTGCGGGCTTCACAATAGTGAAGCAACAACTTCAGTATTGGGCAGACCGGGATAATTGTCAAGTGGATACTTCAGTATTTTCCGGGGAGCAGAAAAGCTCTGCATGCAGGCACCCCATCTGAAGCAGCCCGTTACAATGCGACGATGAATCTAAATTGCAGGTTGTTGAACGTGTGTATGGTTGTCGTAGCGATGGTTTCAGTTGCCGCGAATGGTGCTGCACAGTCGGCCGAAGCCGCAACCAAGGCAGCGATCGCTCAGGTGCAGGTGATCGATCCGCGAGTCCACGCAGTGTTAGCACTCGACCCGACAGCGCTGGATCAAGCGCGGGCAATCGACCAAAGCCGTAAAGCGCGCGGGCTTCTCTATGGGTACGCAATTCTGCTGAAGGACAACATTGAGGCGGATGGGCCGCTCGCCACAACCGCAGGCAGTATGGCGCTGCTTGACAATGTTACGCATCGAGATGCGCCGCTGGTGGCGCGATTGCGCAAAGCGGATGCGGTGATCCTGGGAAAGACCAACCTGTCAGAGTGGGCAAATATCCGGTCGAATGCGTCGATCTCGGGATGGAGCGGTGTCGGCGGACAGACGCGCAATCCTTATGCGCTGGATCGCGATCCATGCGGCTCCTCGTCAGGCAGTGCCGTCGCGGTGGCGGCTGGCGAGGTGAAAGCGGCGATTGGCACAGAGACTGACGGATCAATCACGTGTCCTGCAGCCGTAAATGGAGTTGTAGGTTTGAAGCCGACGGTCGGGCTGGTGAGTCGCGGGCGCATTGTTCCCATCAGTCACAGCCAGGACACGGCTGGACCAATTGCGGTTGATGTTGCGACTGCGGCTCGCGTGCTTGCGGCGATTGCCGGTTCAGATCCAGGTGATCCGGCGACGAAGGATGCCGATGCGCATATCTCCAACTATCTTGCTGCTTTGAAGCCGGACGCGCTCAAGGGCGCCCGGATCGGTGTGTTGCGATTCGCAACCGGGTGGTCCGCAGGGACTGACAAGGTATTTGAGCAGGCGTTGGCTGTGCTGAAGGCCCAGGGCGCAACACTCGTCGACATCACTGATTTGAAAGACCGCGACAAGATGGGGGATGCCGAGGGACTCGTGCTCAATACGGAGTTGAAAGTGGATCTGAACAGCTATCTGGCGACCACGCCGGCGACTGTGAAGACACGCACACTGGCTGACGTCATCGCATTCGACGCCGCTCATGCCGATCGCGAACTCGCACTCTTCGGCCAGGAACTCTTCGTGAAGGCCGAAGCGACCAAAGGGCTCGCTGACCCGGCATACAAGACTGCGCGCGAAACTTCATTGCGCATCGCCGGGCGCGACGGGATCGACGCGATGCTGGAGAAGGATCACCTGGATGCATTGGTGTGCCCGACGGTAGCGCCGGCCTGGAAAATCGATGCCGTAAACGGCGACCAGGTGGGTGGCTCCGGTGCGGGCGGACTGGCTGCAGTTGCCGGGTATCCGCATCTCACTGTTCCGATGGGGATGGTGATGGGGCTTCCGGTCGGCTTGTCCATCATGGGACCAGCGTGGAGCGAAGCTCGTCTGCTCGGTTATGGGTATGCGTTCGAGAAGGCCGCCAAGGTGAATGCGCAGCCGAGGTTTTTGCCATCGATCGAAGGGGCTCCGCCGATTGCTCCTTTGCTTGAGCCACTGAAGCGCTGAAGAGACTCTGCATGGGTGGTTTCGCGAGTGGAACTTCGGCGGATCCAAGGCTTCGCTAGTCCACTCTTCCCAGGTAGCGGTCGAGCCAGTCGAGCGTTGTCTTCACCAAGACCGTCCGCTGCTCTGTGACATCGTGAGGAGTGTCGAGCACGACGTGGCTCTTCTGGTCTGGCGGCGTTCCCAGCATTTGGAACAACGGGTTCTGCGCCTTGTCCAGGGGGAACGTGTAATCGTAGCGTCCGTTCACCATCAGCACCGGGATCTTGATCCGCGGCGCGAAGTCGGCCTGGTCGCCGCCCGGCGGAGCTGCGTCCAGAAAATATCCTCCGTCCAGAAAGATCGCCGTCTTCAACCGATCCTGCAGCAGGGGAACAATGATGACGCCCGCGGCCGACCCCATGCTCACGCCAAGATACGCCATCGCCTTATGATCGATATCCGGCCGCGTATCGAGATAGTCCAGTGATCGTGACACGTCCTTGTACCAATCCGTCGTCATCGTAATGTTCTGCGAACCGCCGGGCAGACTATATTTCATTCGCCTCTCATACGTGTCTTCGTACACCGGGTAGATGACCGCTCGCCCGCTCTGCAGAATGTAGTCGAAGAACTTCACGTCGCCCAGTTCGTTGCTATTCGGCGGTAAGAACATTACCCGTGCGCTGGGGAAAAACACAACAGTCTGGTAAGGAGCCTTGGCCCTTTTCGGCAGAAACAAATATGCCGACATCCGCTCACCGTTGTACGCCGCATCGAACGACACTTTTTCCTCGCGCCAGTCCGCAGTTTCGTGAACAACTCCTTCCTCTTTAGCATTGAGCGGAGATTTGGCATACGCGTAGAGCAGTCCGTAGGCCCGGAATACCTCGTCACTCACCGGTTTCACCTTGCTGAAATCGCGCGAAACCCGGCGGATTGGCCCCGTCACTGCCGTCGGAAGTGGTGCCGTGTTTACGACACAGCGGAATCCATTTCCCGCCGCGCGATCGTACGGAGAAAGCGCCTCCGGGCTCATGGATAAATAGTTTGGCGACATCCACGACCCGCCCAGGATGAGTCGATCGTCCCCGTCCACCATGTTGGCGACCCATTCGCGGGCATTGCCCACCATGTCATAGGTTCCGAACGGCCCCACGCCCTGGTAGGTTCCAACCGCCGCCGCGGAATTGCTGCTGATATTGCTCTCCGGCACTGTGTAGTCTGCCTCGTCCGGCGGAGCCGCTTCATACCACTGCGCCATCGTCGGCAGGCTCTTCCCGGCAAACTTCGCATAGGCCGAGGCTTCGTACCAGCTCACCCCCGTTACGGGATAATCGGCCTGCCCTTCCGGAAAGTGCCCCGCCGTCCATGTCGATGGCCCCGAGCGGTCCGTCGAATCGCGAAACATCGCCATTGCCTCGTCACGCGAAAGCTTGCGGCTATCTTTTTCAAACTCCGCCGGCCAGTATTCCGTCTTCTGATAGCCTCCGCCGTCGACAAATTTCTGATATTCGCGGTTCGTCACTTCAAATCGATCGACGAAGTGCGAAGGCAGCTTGTAGGGTCCGACCCACCCGATAAATGCGATATAGCTGCCCCACGACGCAGCCGGAACATACACCATCCCTGCCGGAGCCTTTTGCTGTTCCGCCAGCGAGAAGGTCATCCTGCCGTTGGTATCCGGCGCTACAACCATCTGCTCGAACCCCGCCTTCGTTACCCGCCAGCGGTAGTACCCCTGTGGCAACCGAACATTCGCCAGAGGTGTTGTGCCCAGAGCTAGCCATGCGCTTTTGGGGAACAGATAGTCCTGTACTTCGACAGTTGCCCCCTGTGGATCAGTGTTGATCGCAATGTTCTCTGTCTTTTCCGCGGCAAACTGCTTCAGGGTCGCATCATTGGGCAACGCCTTTTCGGCCCGTCGCAAGATCTCCAGAGCGGCCAGCGGCTCCCGCGAATCCATGAGACTCTGAAATTGAGGTATCGCTTCGACACGCGCCCAACGCCGCTCCGTGGCCCACCGATAAATCCAGATTCCTGCCACTGAAATCAGCGTCGCTATCGCAAGCATCACGCCGACCATGCGCAGTCTGCCGCTCTTTCCGGGCGCAACCGGCACCACGCTTCCCGAGAGCTTCGCTAATAGATCCTGTGTGGCCTGCGTGAATTCTGCTGCTGTCTGGTAGCGCCGGTCCGCATCCTTCTCGAGAGCTCGTGCGGCAATCTGTTCCGCCTCCCTCGGCGCATCGGGGCGCACTTCCCGAAGAGGCACAAGGGGTGCATCAACAACCGCGCGCATAACTCCCAGACCGCTTTGCGCCTCGAACGGCGGCCGCCCGGCAAGCGATTCGTAATACACAGCACCCAGGCTCCACACGTCTGTGCGTGCGTCAACTTTCTTGCCCAGCGCCTGCTCGGGCGACATGTACGCCGGTGTGCCCATCACTCCCTGTACATCGGTGACTGAAAGTCCGGCATTCCCTTGCGAAAACAGCTTCGCAAGTCCAAAATCGAGAACCTTGGCGCGCCCTTTCGGCGTAATCACGATGTTCGCGGGCTTCAGGTCACGATGGATTACGCCCTGCTCGTGAGCTTCCTCAAGCCCTTCGGAAACCTGCAGAGCGATTAAACTCGCCTCTTTCGCGTCCATCTGGCCACGTCGCAGCCTCACAGCCAGCGACTCGCCTTCCACCAACTCCATGACGATGTAATCGATACCATTCTCTTCACCGGTGTCATACACCGCAGCGATATGAGGATGATTGAGCTTGGCCAGAGCCAGCGCTTCGCGTCTGAAGTGACGCCGCGCCTCGTCATTGACCAGCAACCCCGCGCTTAGGACCTTGATTGCCACATCGCGCTCGAGCTTCTCGTCACGAGCGCGATACACCACGCCCATTCCCCCAGCTCCCAGCGAGTTGAGGATCAAGTACCGGCCGAGCTTTTTCCCAATCCCAGCTGACAGTGCCGGCATAGCGACGGTTGGTGAATCGCCAGACGCGTGATACGTCTCCGCTTTACTTTGGCTAAACCCATCTCGCTCGACCAGCAGCGATTCTACCCGGCGTCGCAATTCTCCGTTGCCCTTGCACGCGGAATCAAGGAACGCAGTTCGCTGTGCTCCTGGCAGAGTTAGAGCTCTGCTGCATAATTCTTCAGCTGCAGACTGCGGAATCTCCATCGCTTGGTCCGAGGAACTTGATCCGGGGTGTGCTCCCGACTTCACCTTACCATGCGACCGACGCCGTTCGACTGACCCGAAATTCACCCAGCCGCTCCGCCTCCGACCGCGCTCCCTTGAGAACAAAAACGCCGTTCACCCACTTTAGGCATACGCACCGGAGCGTCCCTCAATTGCGTCCGGGGCGCGGCTTTCAGCACTTACCGCTGGCGCGAATGGGAGAACCGGCTTCCTGTGTGGGCATGGTTTGCGTGGCGGGAAGGGTGTAGCCGGAGAATCCGGCGAGGTTGTTGGTGCACTCGGCGATGACGGTGGGTATGGCGGCGACAGTGGAAGGCAGAGAAGGAATAGAAGTGTCGGGCTTCGTAAAGTTTAAGGCGCTGGTCATATCGCCGACGGTAGCGCGGCGCCATGCGGAAAGATTGGGAACTTCTGCGCCGAAGCGTGTCTCGAGGAAGCGAAGGACAGAGGTGTGGTCGAAGAGATCGGAGGAGACGAAGCCGCCGCGGCTGAAGGGCGAGAGAACGAGCATGGGCACGCGGAAGCCGAGTCCGATGGGTCCGTTGATGGAGCCTTCGACAGTGGGGTCGGGGACGGGTGAAGCCGTGATGTATTCCCCGGCGGTTCCTGGAGGGGCGGTAACCGGCGCGACGTGATCGAAGAAGCCACCATTTTCATCGTAGGTAACGAAGAGGAGAGTCTTCGCCCACGCGACGGGATTTGCGGTGAGTGCGGTGATGATGGCGGAGAGGGTATTCTCGCCGAAGAGCGCGGGAGATGGAGGATGGTCGGAGGTGACGACCGATCCGATTATCCAGCAAACCTGGGGTAGATTTCCGGCGAGGGCGTCGGCAACGAAGTCGGTGGGGAAGATGGGGTTGAATGCGTTCTTGTAAAGCGTGCTGGTGGGGTCCTGGAAGTTTTTAAAGTAGGGGAGGACGTTGTCAGTTTCGATGGAGCCGAATGCGCTGGCGTCTGGGGTTGAATAGACCTTCCACGAGATGCCGCGCGTCTGAAGTTGTTCGGGCATGGTGGTGTAAGTGAGCTTGCCGAACAAGGAGGAGCGATTATTGACGAGCGTCTGCAGGACGGGACCGCCATTTTTGCCATCGGGATCGATAGAGGCGGCCATTGTGTAGAGGCGATTGGGATCGGTGGGCCCGATGACGGAGCAGCAGTAGTTGTCGCAGAGGGTGAAAGCATCGGCAACTGAGTAATAGTAAGGGAGATCGGCGCGCGTGTAGTAGCCCATGGAGAGCACGGCGTCGTTGGCGTTGATGGGCAGACGCGAGGTGACGAAGCCGTCCATGGCACCGTTGTTCCAGCTCTGGTGCTGCGGGATCCAGTCGTGCGTAATGTCGTGGGTGCAGGCGGCACTGGTTTGCGTGGTATCGAGGTGGAAAGGCAGAAGCACGCCGGCGGGAGCGCTGGATGTGTTGGCAGGATATGGCTGATTGAAGGCCGCGCTCTGATCGGCGAATCCGCGGACGCCGCGATAACTGCCGAAGTAGTGATCGAAAGAGCGATTCTCCTGGATGAAGATGACGACGTGGTCGATGTCGGTGATCTTGGCGCATGAAGTGTTTGTTCCGGGATTAGAGGAAGTGCCAGAGTGACCGCCGCATCCGGAGAACAGAGAGCCCGTCATGCCTGCGGCTCCGGTAGCGGCTGCCAGCTTTATGAGTTCACGGCGAGTAAGTGCTTTGGGGGGCATGGGAGATCGAAGTTCCTCAATCGGCTTGGATGCCGATTGGATCCTGTGCGGTCTTCCAGGTGAGGGTTTGTTGGCGTAACTCGTTTGCGCGCAGGGAATAGCCGAATCCGGATAGAAAAGCAGATCCTTCGCGCCGCTTACCCACAGATGATGAATCATCCGCGGGGCGCCAGACGTGCGGCGCTCAGGATGACACGGTTCAAAGTCTGATGAGGTGCGGAATCACGTTAGCTCGGCATAATCACTTTGGGCACGCGCGCTTCGGCGGGTGGCAGCGGGGGGAACTCGGCGTGGGGCTCGGTCTGGTACCAGTAGGCGACTGAGTAGAAATCGTCCGCGCGATCGTTGGCATGACCGTGTTCGATGGTGACCTTGATCGATTTGTCGAAGGTGATGAAGCCTTCGGTGTGCCAGCGGTAGAGACAGTAGCGACCGCCGATCTTTTCAGGGTCGACGATGTAGGGCGCGCCCTGGCGAAGGTTCGCAAAAGCGTTCCCGTAGAAATCCCATGCACCGTTGTAGTAGTCCTCCGTGCCGGTGCCGTTAATGGTAGGCTGCGGATCGCCGTCAATGAAGAACATGTCATCGCCTTCGCCGAACCAGCCGTCGGCGTTCTGCAGCACGCCGTGGGTGACGCCGACGAAATGTCCGCGGCCGGTGGCTTCGAGGAAGACGTAGTTGTCGGCGCCGTCGAGATCTTTGCCGCTCGTGTCGGCGGATTTCTTGCAGGGCGCGGCCTGGCGATATTGCGCGTGGAAGCGGCCGAGGTCGGGAGGCAGCGCGGGGACGGTGGTGTAGTCGATAGCAAAGTAGAGGTTGTTGGTGCGAACTTTGCCCTCGTTGGTGAGGGTGATTTTAGCGGCGGTGTCGAAGGGCATCTGGAAGTAGGCGTTCAGAGCCTTCATGGGCGCGACGACGAGCAGAGTCGACTGATAGACGAAGTAATCTCCGAGCATGAGGCCGTAGAAATCGCCGATGGGGGCCTCGATGGAGGGCGAGGATTCACCATCCCACCACGCTCGGAGTACGAGGTTCTTGAGGTGCATGGGGTCAGGTGAGTTGATGGTGAACCAGATGTGGGTGATGACGCCGGGACCTTTAACGTCGAGCAGCGTGACAGTAGCGCCGGGATCGACGGGGGTGAAGTCCTCGTTGCCGCCGGTGCGGTCC
>NZ_JBARMD010000066.1:0-4280 GCF_049802275.1 Occallatibacter sp.
GAGCAGGAACAATGCCAGGCCGATGAGCCAGCTTCCGTGTAGGTTGATCCAGACGCAAAAGAGCGGCGGCAGCAGCCAGAGTGCGCGCCTGTTTCCGCGATCCGCGGCTTCAAGCAAGGCCATTTCCGCGGACAATGCAAGATAGGCTATTGCGATAGTTCGCGGTCCGGAGTTTATTGAGATGAGCACGAATCCCAGTCCGGCAGCCCACCATGCAGCGCCCGCGTGACCGGATCGGCGATAACCGCGCCAGTACATAAAAATGAGATTCGCGCACAGGCTGAGCCAGCAGACGAAGTAGATTCCGCGCAGGTGAAGGGCCTGGTAGCTGAACCAGTACGGCAACTCGGAGAGCCACTCGGGATTGATCCAGCGCTGACCCGCAACCGTGAAGGAGTACGGCTCGGTCCAGATGAAGTGATGGGTGGAAGTCAGCAGGCGGGCATTTGCCAGGTGCCACCAGATGTCGGGATCATGCACACATTCGAGGGTGGGGTTGAGCGTCATTAGAAAGATGAGCGGCAGCACCATCAGGACCGCGATATTCATCACGTGTCGCGTGAAGATTCGATTGAAGACGCGCATCCACGGACTGACAGCTTCAACAGGCGCAGCCTCGGCCTCGGAGTGCGCCGGGCTCTCGGTAAGAGCGGAGGAATCCATGGTTATACCTTATCTGTCTGGCAATCAGGCGGGAAAGCGGAAGGCGCTGTGGGTGTATACACCGCGGTACCGTGCCGGGCTTTGATTCGAGCCAATTGCCGGCTGAAAGTCCAGCACGGACGATTGCAACAGAGTGGACCTTTCGGGCGGAAAGAAGACGCGTAAGGGAGACCTTGAACTTTGGATATGAGTCAGTTGTTGAGGTGATTAGGCGGCGATTGCAATATCATTGCATACAGTCTCTCCCGTTGGAATCAGAGCCTCCAAGACGGAGTTTGAACACCTGCTGCGGCAGCAGTTCTACTTGCGCGTCGAAATCAACGAATTGAGGAGGGCAATGGCGAGATTGGGTGCATTCTGTTTTCCGGGAACGGGTCATCTCAATCCGATGACCGCGCTGGCGCGCTCCTTGCAACTGAGGGGCCATGAGGTGGTGATCTTCGGGATTGCAGACACCGAGGCGCAGGTGCGGGCCGCGGGCATCGAGTTTCATGGGTTCGGCATGGAAGACTATCCCCTCGGCACCCTTCAAAAGCTGGACGAGCAACTGGCCGGGTTAAAGGGACTCGCAGCTCTTCGATTCACATTGGAGCGAGTGAGGAATTCTGCGCGGATGGTGATGCGCGACGGGCCGGGGGCAGTGCGGACGGCCAAAGTCGAAATGCTTCTGGTCGATGAGGCGGATTTTGCTGGAAACGTGGCGGACTATCTGGGGCTGCCGTGGATCTCCATCGCCTTGATCCCTCCCCTGGTTCAGGATGACCGGTTTCCACCCTTCTGGTTCGGCTGGGCGGCCGAACAGGATCGGCTTAGCCGTTTACGGAACCGCCTTGCAATGTTTTTACTATTGCGGATAGCAACTCCTATCTTCAGAGAAGTAAACGAGCAGCGCAGCGCGTGGGGGCTGAAGCCCTTCCGACGTCCCGAAGAAGCGCTGTCGACTCTGGCGCAAATTACCCAGTTGCCCGAAGCACTGGAGTTTGAAGTTGTCGGCGAGAAGCCAGCGGGGCTTCACTATACAGGGCCGTTCGTTGACTCTGAGCAGCGTCCGGAGGTTGCGTTTCCCTGGGAACGCCTCGATGGACGCCCGCTCATTTACGCATCGATGGGCACTCTTCAGAACGGTTCGGAAGCCATCTTCAGAACGATCGCGGAGGCCTGTGCCGGACTCGATTCACAATTATTGATTTCGCTGGGTGGCGGACTCGATGCGTCGAGATTGGGGCAGCTAGCGGGCGATCCCCTGGTGGTGAGCTTTGCTCCCCAACTGGAAATTCTGAAGCGTGCCGCGTTGGTGATCACACATGCCGGCCTTAACACGGTTCTTGAGTCGCTTTGCGAGGGAGTGCCACTAGTAGCCATACCCCTCGCCAACGACCAACCCGGAGTGGCGGCGCGAGTCAGGGCTCGCGGAGCGTGCGTGGTAGTGCCACGGTACAGGCTGAACGCGGCCCGGCTTCGTAAGGCAGTCATGCTAGTGCTTCATGACGGCAGATACCGCGAGGCGGCCCAGGTCCTGCAGAGAACCATCCAGCGGATGCATGGGCCTGAACGTGCGGCAGATCTAATCGAACAAGTGCTAAAGCTCCGTTCGATTAGTTTGAGCGACACTAAACCGGTGTAGTCCTCTTGGGGCCTTAATACTGCCATCGTTGTAGCTTTCGTAAACGATGCTCTTCGGGAGTGAAGCTAGTCAAACCGCAGCGCCGCCACCGGGGAGAGTTGCGCTGCACGCCATGCGGGCAGCGCCCCCGCAATCAGCCCCGCCAGAACGGCGATGCCTAGCGACTCAGCCAGAAGGAACAAAGGGAGCGAAGTCGAGACAATGCTAGCGGTTTGAGGCAGTGCAGCCAGCAGGTGCAGTGCGCACCATCCGAACGCGATTCCCATAAAACCGCCACCCAGTCCGAGAATAGCCGCTTCAAGCTGGATGAGAATCAATATCTGCCTCCGCTTCCAACCGAGGGCCCTCAAAATGCCGATTTCCCGTGTACGCTCGTGGACCGACATGGCCATGGTGTTGGCGATCCCAAGGATGCCGATCAGCAGCGCGATCGAAGAAGTGCCCCAGGCAGAAGCATGCGCAAGTTGGACAAACTGATTGTTATGGGCGCGCTCGGCAGCGGGAACAGCATGCAGTCCCGGCAAAGCAGCTTCGATCTGTGCCTGCGCACGCCTTAGATAATGTTCCTGGGATTCTCCGGCAGGTGACGGACGCAGCCGAACATCAAAAGTCGAGACTTTGCCCTGCAGGCTGCTCAACTGCTGCAACTGATCCAGCGGCATAATGACTGCATCCGCCTGTAATCCAGAGCTGCCATGGTAGATTGCGCACACCGTAAACGGTGAGCTCTGAATATCCAGCGTGTCGCCCACCTTTTTCTTCAGATCATCAGCTAGCAGATCGCCCAGCATGACCTCGGGATGGCCATCGCGAAAGCGCCGTCCGGAGAGGATCTGCATTGAGTCAAACTCATACGAATCGGCTTTCCAGCCGTATGCCAGGGCATTCACATCCGTCGTCAGGTCCATCAGGTTAAATATGACGGGCGTTGCCTGCGCCACCAATGGCAACGACTTCAGGGTTGCCCCAGCAGACTCGTCCAATGAGGTGTTCAAAAAGGTCTGTTGGATCACTGCTATGTCGGTACCGCTGCTCGAGTAAATTCGAAGCCACTCGTTTTCAAATGCACTCGAAAAACCGACAAGACCGACGAAAGCGCCAATTGCCATCCCAATTCCGCAAAGTGTCAGCAGCGTCCTCAGCCGTCGACGCCATAGATTCTTCCAGACGAAGCCGGTAAGCGAAAGTGGGGAGGGGTTGAAGGGGGTATTGGCCATGGTCCTTTGGGATTCGAGAGTGTAGACCGCCAGTGTATCGAGCGGCAATTGCCGTGTCCAAACAAGTTTTAAAGTCGCCAGAAAGCCCTTCATGGCGATCACTCTGATCAGGCTACTGGCTGCGCAGATATAGCCGTCAGAACGTCGTCCAATGCCGACTGCCAGGAAGCCAGCCGCAAGCCGAAGCGACGATGAAGTTTTTCATTGGAAAGTATGGAGTTCTGGGGACGTCTTGCTGGCGTCGGATACTCACTTGTCGCGATTGGGTTCAGCCTAGGAGTCTTGCCGCCGAGAAGCTTGGGTGCCTGCTCGAAGATTGCGCGTGCGAAGCCGCACCATGAGACGCTGCCGGAGCAGCTCATGTGATAAGTACCCGCCCACGCAGGAACCGCACCGAAATTTCCTCCTAGAATTCCCTTCGTAATCGTATGCGTCGCGCGCGCCAGCTCCGCCGCTGTAGTTGGGGCGCCGACCTGGTCGTCAACTACATTCAGTGAATCGCGCTCGCGGCCGAGGCGCAGCATCGTGAGCACGAAGTTCTTGCCCTCTGGTGCATACACCCAACTCGTTCGGAAGATCAGGTATCCCCCGCCTACGCTCCGAATCGCATCCTCTCCGGCAAGTTTGCTGGCGCCGTAAGTGCTAAGTGGATCAGTCGGATCGTCTTCTACCCAAGGACCCGCCTTGGAGCCATTGAAAACGTAATCGGTGGAATAGTGAATCAGGAGCGCGCTTGCGCGTTGAGCTTCTTCAGCCAGAACGCCCGGGGCGCGCCC
>NZ_JBARMD010000067.1:0-4748 GCF_049802275.1 Occallatibacter sp.
AATTGCGCGCCCTGAACAGGGTCGCCGTAGCGGTAGTGCTCGACGAATCCAAAGGTCACTGCGAGCCAGCCAATGGCCTGGGGAAGATTCCGGTAGGTGATATGGGGAAGCACAAAGTCTACAGGAACGGAACGGTTTTTCAACATGGCGGTAAGATACGCCTGACGGATGTTCGCATCAACTGGCTGCCTGCGAAGGTGAAGCATGACGGAATGGCCACAACTCAATGTGACTACCTGCACGGGCGGTGATTCACTCGAAGCCAGCAAACTTTCGCGTAGCCGTTACAAGTCGTTACAAACTTTCGAGCCGAAATGCTGGACAATTCCGTTGTAAGTGCTGTCCCGAGGTGAACGACCATGAAACTTATCGCGTTGCCACTTCTGCTTTCCGCTGCGCTTGCGCAGTCGCCTGACGGTCAGAGAATCGTGACCTTCAACCGCGCCGACGCCGAGCATTGTAAGGTGATCACGGTCAGCGACCAACCGATGCTTGCGACCACCTACGAAGGGACGACCGTGGCTATCACCATGCCGCAGAACTGGAATAACGGCGAGTTCTCTGTCTTCATCACGGTCGCCCAGGTTGGACCTGGCGAAGCAGACGTTAATCCGAAAGCGATCTCTGCCCTTTACCCCGACGCTGCTCACACGCGTTTTCACTGGTTCGATAAGGCTCATGATCTGGATACCCTCGCCAGCATGCAGGCCGGAGGCTATGGTCAACCCGGAGGTGCTCCTCCCGAGGGCCTCGGCAGGCAGGGAGGCCCAGCGGGGTCAGGTTCCATGACTGAAAGCAATAGCGCCTCACCGCCGCCAACTCATCCCGAAGCAATGGGCCCAATCGACCCGCATGCCGGTACAAAATCTGAAGAAGAATCTCGTCTGCTTCAATTGCGGAACCAGGTGGGAAAAGCTTCAGCGTTGCCGCAGATCGATCCGGCACATCCGCCGGTCTTTCTCCGTATCACTACGGTGAAACAGGGCTCGAGAGCATCGGGGTACGTGTTCCTTCGCAAGCCGAAGGGCTCCAAAGTTGAGGTGCCCGCGAGCACGATGCTGGAAGAAATCGACATCCCGATCAATGGAGTCATCTTCCGCTTTTGACCAGAATTGAATTGCAAAACGTCGAGTAGCGCGGCGAAGACGGAGAATAAGGCAGTGACGATTGATCTGCACGGTTACCACCCAGCCGAAATTGTCAGGAGTGGTGTGCTCAGTAAAGTAGTTCAGCAGTCTTGGGAGATGGGAGAGCGGTATCTCTACCTGATACATGGGCACGGACGCAATCGAGGTATAACACCCGGCTTCGTTAACACCAACACCGGCTACTTTGGGTTGCAGATTCGTCAAGCATTGCGGCACGACAAGAGCATTAGGACGTGGATTCACCACACGACGCTGAATTGTGAGGACATGGGGGTCACGAGCGTCCGACTGAAACGGAATCCAGCCCCGTCCCGCAACCGTTTTGATTTAGATCTGATCCCCGATGCTGTTGTGGAGAGCGATCGCAACTAGTGCTCAATACACGCCGTACGCAATGCGATAAGCTGATGCGGGAGATCGAGAATGATTTTAAGCGCTTTGAAGCGTTCGGCGATGGTGTGTCTGGCTCTGACTTTGGCGCTGCCGCTGGTAGCGCAGCAGGCACAGCCGATCGCGGGTGGAAACCCGGCGCTGCCGCTGGTGCATGTTGAGAATGGTGAGAACTCTGCCGCGACGCGGAAGGCGCATTATGTTGTTCTGGTCTCGCTCGATGGATTTCGCTGGGATTACGCGAAAAACGATCACGCTGCGAATCTGCTGGCGCTGGGGAAGAAGGGTGTGTGGGCACCGGAAGGGATGATGCCGAGCTATCCGTCGCTGACTTTCCCGAATCACTTTACGATCGTGACCGGTTTGTATCCCGAACATCATGGGCTGGTGGCCAACGGCTTTTACGACGAGACGAAGCACGCGCGCTATGCAATCTCGGATACCAAGGCAGTGCAGGATGGCAGCTGGTATAGCGGTGTGCCGTTGTGGAGCCTGGCGGAGAGCCAGGGGATGCACGCAGCGTGCCTGTACTGGCCAGGTTCAGAAGCGGAGATTGCGGGGCATCGGCCTAGCTGGTACGCGGTATTCGATAACAAAACACAGGCTAGCGACGAAGAGGAGAAGGCGCGCATTGATGATGCAGTCGCCCTGTTGAAGATGCCGGAGGCGGAGAGGCCGCACTTCATCACCATCTACTATTCAGAGCCGGATCATGAGGGACACCAGTACGGACCCGACGCACCAGAGACCAAGGAAGCCGCGCTGAAGATGGACGCGATGATCGGAAAACTGAGGAAGGCGCTCGACTCGACGAAGCTTCCCATTGATCTTGTCGTCGTGAGCGATCACGGCATGGTGAAGGAGGAAGGCGGCTGGATCAACCTGGATGAGTTTGCCGATCTGAGCGGCTTTGAAACTGTGGGGCCGCTGCTTTACGGCAAGACGGAAGAAGACCGCGCTCGCGTCTATGACCAGCTGAAACATGCGTCATCGGAGTTCGTCGTATATCGGCGTAAGGACGTGCCGGCAGGGCTTGAGTACAACCAGAATCCGCGCGAAGGCGACCCGGTGATTGTTGCGACAGGGCCATATCCAATTCGTGCGCACAAACCGCAAGGAGGCAGACCCGACTATCCGCCGGAGCCGGGGATGCACGGTTTCGATCCGCGCAAGGTTCCGGAGATGAAGGCGAGCTTTTTCGCGGCTGGTCCTGACATCGTGCGTGGCAAGACCGTAGCGCCGTTCAACAATGTGAACCTGTATCCGTGGATCGCTCACATGCTTGGATTGCAGACCCCGAAGATCGACGGCAGCCTCAACATCCTCGCGGGGACGTTGCGCGATAACGGCGGCGAGACGGCTGGCGCGGGGGAGTTAAAACAGGAGTAAGGGAACGATGAGCGCAGTATTGGGAATTGATGGCGGAGGCACAAGAACGCGGGCCTCCATCGTTGATGGCGAAAGAGTGCTGGCGTTTGCGGAGAATGGTTCCATCAAGCGGTTGCGTGTGGGCGCAGAGGCAGCAGAGACCAATCTGCGCGCCGTAATGAAAGATGTGTTTGCACAGGCGGGAGTGCGCGGAGTCAAAGCGGCCTCGGCGGGTGTGGCGAGTTCTTCGATGCCGGGCGTGAAGGAGTGGATTACCACGGTCTTCGACGACTTCGGGGTGGATCGCTCGGAGATTGTGGGCGACGAAGTGATTGCGCTGGATGGAGCTTTCAAGGGCGGCCCGGGGATTCTCCAGATTGCAGGAACTGGCTCGAACTGCATTGGCCGCGCGCCGGACGGTGGGCGCGAGAGCGCGGGTGGATGGAGTTCGCGGCTGGGCGATGAGGGCTCGGGCTACTGGATTGGATTACACGCGGTGAGGAGGGGGCTTAAGGCGCTCGATCGCGAAGAGCCGACGCGCATTCTCGAAGTTGTCGGCGGTATCTGGGGGACGAAGTCGATTGATGAGTTGGTGAACCTGGGGGACAGCACGCCGGGACCGGATTTTGCAGCGCTTGCGCCGGCGATCAGCGAGCTTGCGGAGGCGGGCGATGTGGTGGCGCTCGGTGTTTTGAAGCAGGCGGCGCTGGATCTGGTTGACAGCGTGCTTCTGGTCCGTGCGAAGCTGCGCCGCAAGCATCATGTTACGGAGGAAGTCCCAGTAGCGTGGATCGGCAGCGTGATAGGCAAGTCGCGGCTGGTGCGGGAGCAATTCTTTGCGGGCTTACATGCCGGCGCGCCGGAGATGCAGATTCGCGAAACGGAAGTTGCGGGAATTGAAGGTGCGGTCTGGCGTGCGCAGCAGTTGGCGAAGGCAGCGGGATTAGTCGGAACGCCCTCGCCGACCAAGTGACGGTGTGAGCTCAGCAGGAATTCAGTTTGCCTGCCGGCCACCGACGATTGAGCCGACTAGTTTTCCAGTGGCATCGATCGCGACGAGGTTGGCGGATTTCCCCGGAGCGAGGGTTCCTGCTCGATGAGCGAGCCCGGTCATCGTGGCCGGATTTGATGACAGCAGACACAAAGCCTGCTCGATGCTTGCGCCGGTGAATTTGATGAAGTTCGAGAGAGCGCGATCGAGCGTGAGAACGCTGCCGGCGAGGACACCACGGGCCGTTGCGCGGCCGTCCTTAACCTGAACTGCGAAGCCGCCGAGCTGATATTCGCCTTCGGGCATTCCGGCGGCGGACATGGCGTCGGTGACGAGGATGGCGCGCTGAGGACCCTTCGCTTTCCACCACAGGCAAACAATTTCGGGATCGGTGTGGATGCCGTCGCAGATGAGCTCAGCGTAGAGGTCGTCGTTTGTGAGTACGATGCCGAGAATGCCGGGCTCGCGATGATCGAGGGGGCGCATGGCGTTGAAGGTGTGGGTTGCGCTGACTGCGCCAGCGGCGATGGCTGCCCGCGTTTCGGCGGCAGTGGCGTTGGAATGGCCTACGGATACACGGACTCCGCGTGAAGTTGCGTGTGCGGTGAGCTCGATGGCTCCGGGCAATTCAGGCGCAATCGTCATCAGGCGCACATGTCCATGAGCAGCGTCGATGAGGCGATCGAATGTGGCGATGCTGGGGGCAAGAAGATGTTCGGCAGGTTGCACGCCTCGCTTCTGGTGCGAGAGGAACGGACCTTCAAGGTGGATGCCGAGGGGACGGGCGCGTCCCGGCTCGGGCAACTTCGCGATTTCGTTGGCAAGGCCGTCCAGAGCGCGCAGTGTGGCAT
>NZ_JBARMD010000068.1:0-2572 GCF_049802275.1 Occallatibacter sp.
GCTCGTCACTCGCGAAGAAATTGCCGAGAAGATCTGGGGCAAGGACGTCTTTCTCGATACTGACAACAGCATCAACGGCGCTGTCCGCAAGATTCGTCAAGTCCTAAAGGACGATCCCCAAGAGCCCCGCTTTGTTGAAACCCTCACCGGCAGGGGTTACCGGTTCATAGCCCAGGTATCCGAGGAAGAACCGAGTTCACCGGAAACCTACAGATCCGCGGAAATCAAGGAAGCAGAAAAAGGCTCTGCTGAGGCGCAGCAGGTTCCCGCGGAGAACGGGAATAAAGCCGATGCGGCTGCAGTTACCGTCGTAGCGCCCCGTAGTCGCCAATGGCTGATTGTGCTCCTATCCTGTTGTGCGATCGGTCTCGCCAGCTGGATTGGCTGGCATTATTTCTATGGCTCAGGCGCGGCTCAGCCCATACGCTCCATCGCCGTGCTCCCGCTGCAAAATCTCTCCGGAGACCCGGGCCAGGACTTCTTCGCCGATGGTATGACGGAGCAATTGATCACGGAACTGTCCAGAATTCAGTCTTTGCGAGTGATCTCCCATACCTCCGTCATGGAATACAAGGGCACAAAGAAGCACCTACCGCAAATTGCGCGTGAACTTGGAGTCGACGGCGTCCTTGAGGGTTCTGTCATTCGCGAAAACGACCAGGTCCGCGTCACCGTGCAGTTACTCGATGGCCCGCACGACCGCCACATCTGGAGCGAATCCTACGAGCGCCCCCTCCACGGAATTCTCAACCTGCAGCGCGAAGTGGCTGAGGCGGTCACCCAGCAGATTCGCATCGAATTGACCCCGGAACAGCAGGCCAGGGTCGGCTCGGCGCATTCGGTGAATCCTGAGGCTTATGACGCCTACCTGCGCGGCCGATATATCCTCACCAACCAGTTCACCATGGGACAACCGCTCTTTCAGGCAAAAAGCTACTTCGAAGAGGCCATCCATAAGAGTCCGGACTTCGCTGAGGCTTATTCCGGTTTGGCCGATGCGTTTCTTTACCTTGCGCTTTTCCGCCAGATACCCGAGGAGACTGCCTTTCAATCTGCTCACGAAGCACTTCGCAGGGCGCGGCAACTCGACGACAGTATCGGCGAAGTGCACGATACCCTCGGCACAATCAGTTGGCGGCATGACTGGAATTGGGATGAAGCCGAGCGGGAATTCAACCGCGCAATCGCAACGGCCCCGAGCTATGCCTGTGCCCACGAAGATCGCGCAGAGTTTCTTGCGTTTCTCGGAAGGCGCGCAGAAGCCTTGGCAGAAATTACCAGGATCAACCAGATCGAACTTGGCTCCAGCGCCGCAATGACTGAAGCAGGTGTCTACTATCAGCTTCGCGATTTCCCCAGCCTTGTTGACGCTGCCCAGAGAGGGATTGCTTCGGACCCAAACGAGTGGGTCGAACACCAGAATCTTGGCATCGGTTATATAGGCACCGGAAAGCCCATGGAAGCGATCTCTGAGTTTCAAAAAGCTGTTGAGCTATCGAACGGCGATCAGGATGCCTACGCCTCGCTCGCCAACGCATACGCCGTGATCGGAAGAAAAGCCGAAGCGGAACAAATCCTTCGTGACCTCCAGAGCCGATCAAAAGATAAAGAAATTTCGCCGTACATCGTCGCCACTATTTACGCGGGACTTGGCGAAAAAGACAAGGCAATGCAGTTCCTGGAAAAGGCGTATAACGAAAAATCCCTCGAGATCTCGTGGCACCTCAAAGCAGACCCGCGCATCGATAATCTTCGCTCCGACCCACGATTCCAGGCGCTATCGCGGCAAGTTCGCCTCCCTCAATAAAACGCCGACACCCTCCCGGGCCGGCATCGTCGGAGAAGTCACGCACTGGCCCGTAAAGCGATACCTTCTTCGCGCGAAAAGCTACTTCTTCGCCGCTGCGCCGAGTTCGTCTTTGTAGACTTTGCCGCCCTTCATTACGAACGAGACGTGCTCCAACACTTCAATCCGATCCAGGGGATTCTCGGTGACCGCAATCAGGTCAGCATACTTGCCTGCTTCCAGCGTGCCTTCATCTTTCGCGCGATCGATCAGGTCCGCCGCCGATGAAGTAGCCGCGCGAATCGCGCCCGCAGGCGTCATGCCGAACTTCACCATGTAATGAAACTGCTTCGCATTGTCGCCATGCGGATAGACGCCCGCATCGGTCCCGAAGGCGATCTTCACACCCGCTGCAACCGCTTTGGCGAAGTTCTCGCGCTGCAGCCGGCCCACCATCTTTTCCTTATCGACGTTTTCCTTCGGCAGTCCAAACTCGACGGCCTTGCCAAGGATGTAATCGTCGTTGTAGATATCGGCCACGAGATACGTCCCGTGTTGCTTCATCATCTCGATTCCTTCGGCGTCGATGAGGCTCCCGTGCTCAATCGAGTCCACGCCCGCGCGCACCGCATCCTTGATGCCTTGCGTGCCATGGGCGTGAGCAGCCACTTTGCGGCCCGCAGCATGAGCGGTATCGACCGCCATCTTCATCTCTTCGTAGGTCATCTGTTCTGCGCCCGGCTTGTCGCCCTGCGAAAGCACGCCGCCGGTTGCCAGGATCTTGAT
>NZ_JBARMD010000069.1:0-16470 GCF_049802275.1 Occallatibacter sp.
ATCTGATTTACATAAACATCCAGCTCGTGCGCGTTCAGACCATGTGGATACACCGCTGCATCGGTTCCCAGCGCGATCTTCACGCCCGCCTGCATCGCGCGTTTGATGTTCTGCTTGGCCACCGCGCTCACATCCACCATCTTCTGATGATAAAAAGGTGGCAGATTTCCCTTCTCCACGATCCAGTCTTCGAGATAGAGCGTCGGCACCAGGTACGTTCCGCGCTTCTTCATCTCCGCAATCGCTGCGTCGTTGATGTAGCTTCCATGCTCGATTGAGTCCACGCCGGCCTCTGTCGCCCACAGAATTCCTTGCGCCCCATGCGCGTGAGCCGCCACTTTCCGCCCCAGTCGGTGCGCGTCCGCGACAATCGCCTGCATCTCCTCGAGGGTGTACTGCGAAGCCTGCGGATCGTCACCCTTCGACAGCACGCCGCCAGTCGCGCAGATCTTGATCAGGTCCGCGCCGTATTTAATGTTTTGCCGGACCTGGTGCTGCACCTGTGCGATGCCATCGGCAACTCCATCGCCCACCAAGTGGTACTGGATCGGCAGCAGGTTCTCATCGCAATGTCCCCCGGTAATCCCGAGCAGCGGCCCGCTTACCTGCATATGCGGCCCTGGTACTTGTCCGGCATTGATCGCATCGCGCAGGTCCACATCCACAAATCCGCTGGCGCCCACATTCCGCACGGTTGTGAAACCCGCCATCAGCGTCGTGCGCGCGTTCACCACGCCATTAATCGCTTCTTTTGCCGATGTAGAAGTGAGTTCTTTATATGGGTCGAAGTCCGGATTCATCGTCAGATGCGTGTGCACATCGATCAGCCCGGGCATTACGGTCATCCCGCCCAGGTCCACTACCGTGTCGCCTGGCCCTGCGGTTACTGAGGCTGTCGGTGCAATCGATTGAATCGTGTCTCCCACCACCACGATCGTCTGCGCATCCGCAAGCTTGCCTGTTTTCACATCAAGCACATGCCCGGCGCGCACCAGGGTGCGCTTTGTCGCTGCCCTCTCTTGAGCCGCTGCCGCTGTAGAAAGCGCCAGACCAGCCAGCGCCAGGCACAAAGATACCGCAAGCTTACGTTTCAGAATCATTCGTCTTCTCCGTTTCGGGGAATTCTTAGCTGTTTGGGAACTGTTAGCGGAGTGTAACAAATCCTCTCCGCGAGCCGTCCAGCTTCTTTCCCCCGTCGAGGGCCACTTGCCCCGGTCTGATAGTCTTCTGTGCAATGCAGCGGCGCTCGATCCTGCTGCTCTTCTTCAGGCCTCCTCTTCACCTTCGGTGCCGAATGAGCGCGGCCTGGTAATTCGAAAATCCAGAGGAGAAACCATGAAGCTCTCTCAACTCATTCCCGTATGCCTGATTGCCACGGGAATGGCAGTTGCGCAATCTTCCACCGCATCATCCAGTGATAATTCCAAGCCGACTCCGCCGCCCGCGACCAAGAGCTTCGATCTTTCGGCCATCGACAAAAGCGCCGACCCCTGCGATGACTTCTATCAATACGCGTGCGGCAATTGGGTCAAGGAGAATCCAATTCCCGCGGATCAGGTTCGATGGGCGCGCTCCTTTTCGCTGCTTGGTGAGCGCAACCGCTACCTGCTCTGGGAGGAACTCGACGCTGCTTCGAAAGATCCCAAAACGCCGCTCCAGAAAAAGTACGGCGACTTCTACGCGGCCTGCATGAACACCGACCTGATCGAGAAAAAAGGGCTAGAGCCGATCAAGCCCGCCCTCGACCGTATTGCCGCGCTCAACGACACCAAGGGTCTCGCGCCCCTGGTCGGCGGTCTGGCCGAACGCGGCGATCCCGCGCCGCTCTTCCGCTTTGGCGTGCAGGTGGATGAGAAAGATGCCTCAAAGCAGATTGCCAGTGTAGGCCAGGGTGGACTCTCGCTCCCCGATCGAGACTACTACCTCTCCGATGCCAAGCGCTTTCAGACCATTCGCCAGCAATACCGCGAGCACGTGACAAAGATGTTCACTCTCGCCGGGGATTCGCCGGATCTAGCCGCCAAGGAAGCCGATGCGGTGCTCAAAATCGAAACCGCGCTGGCCAAGGCCTCCACCAGCCGCACCGCGATGCGCGACCCGGAAAACCGCTACCATATCTATACTGTCGCCGACTTCCAGAAGCTAGCGCCCGATTTTGACTTCGCGGTGTACTTCAAAGATGTCCAGGTACGCCCTTTCGACACTCTGAATGTTTCCACACCGGACTTCTTCAAGGCGCTTAACGAACTGGTCGCTTCAGAGCCCGTCGATAGCTGGAAGGCCTACCTGCGCTGGCACACAATTCATGCCTCGGCCCCAAACCTGCCCAAGGCCTTCTACGATGAAAACTTTGACTTCTTCGGCAAGACTCTCGCCGGCCAGAAGGAACAAACCCCGCGCTGGAAGGAGTGCACCAGCGAAACCGATCGCGCCCTGGGTGAAGCTGTCGGCCAGGATTGGGTAAAGGCGCACTTCCCGCCCAAGGCCAAGGCCAGCATGGATCAGCTCGTTGCCGCGCTTGAGAAAGCCCTGGCCGCCGACATCGAGACGCTGCCATGGATGAGCGAAGACACCAAGAAAGCCGCAGAAGCGAAACTGGCCCTCTATCGCAACAAGATCGGCTACCCCGAAAAGTGGCGCGACTATTCTGCCATGGTCGTCAAGCGCGATGACGCCATCGGCAACATGCATCGCGACGCCGTCTTTCAGCGCCACTACAACCTGAACAAGCTGGATAAGCCCGTCAATGAGAAGGAATGGGGCATGACGCCGCCAACGGTCAACGCCTACTACAACCCTTCGATGAACGACATCAACTTCCCCGCCGGCATCCTCCAGCCTCCGTTCTTCGATCCGGACATCGATCCGGCCGTCAACTTCGGCGGCATCGGCGTAGTCATCGGCCATGAGATGACCCACGGTTTCGACGACGAAGGCTCGAAATATGACGGCCACGGCAACCTGCGCGAATGGCAGACCGCCGAAGACCGCAAGAAGTTCGTGGAGCGCACCGACTGCGAAGTCTCCGAGTACGGCGGCTTTGAAGCCGCTCCGGCCCACGGCGATGTGCCTGACACCAAGCTCAATGGCAAGCTGACCCTTGGCGAAAACACTGCCGACAATGGCGGATTGCGCATCGCTTATATGGCCTTGCTCGACGTTCTCGCCCAGGAAGGCAAATCCATCAACGACAAGATTGACGGCTACACCGAGGAGCAGCGTTATTTCCTGGGCTTTGCCCAGGTCTGGTGTCAGAACCAGACCGAACAATCAGCTCGCCAGTCGGCAATGGTCGACCCGCACTCGCCGGGTCGCTGGCGCGTTAACGGCACTGTGCAGAACTTCGACCAGTTCGGCAAGGCATTCAGCTGCCACAAGGGCCAGCCGATGTACCCCGAACATTCCTGCCGAGTCTGGTAACCACCTCCATCCCTTCGAAGCCGCGGCGTCAACAAGCAACCGCGGCTTCGGCGGTTCTAACGCCCGCCCAACTTACGATTCGCACCCCTGCCCGTTCTCCCTGCTCAATTCGTGCTTACACGGTGACGTTGCAAGCATTTCCACGTCCAATTTGCATCAGTTACCCGCACTTGATCCGCACGAGGGCGACATGGTTCATCAGGCCGCGCTACCTGCTAATCCTCTCCATGCAACAGCTTGTTTTGGCCTCTCTTGCGCCGAAACTAGGCATAACAACCCCTCGCCTTTTACAATGCATCAGGGACCCATCCCAAACCCAGCTCTGCTGCGGAATTAGCACACTTGGCGGCGCTCGCCTGACCAGGATGAAGGAATCGCATGAAGTTCAGGAAATTCGGCAAGGCACTTCTGATGACCGCCATCTCTGCTGGCGTTGTCCTCAGCATCTCGTCTTGCGTGCAAAGTTATTCAGTTGGCTATCTCTACGTCACGGGAACTCAGACCGCCTCCACCACCGGCGCGGGCATTATCAGCGGCTTCAAAATCGATCACAACACCGGAAATCTCGTTTCGATTAATGGCCTGCCTGTCAGCTCCGGCGGAGCCAATCCCGCCAGGGCAGTGCTGCTGACCGGGGGAAGATTTCTATACGTGTTAAACCAGGGCTCCAACGCTGATGGTTCCCCCTGCAGCGCCACCCATGTCTGCGCAAACGCAAATATCACCCAGTTTTCCATCGGTGGCAATGGCATATTGGCCCCCCAGGGTACCTACTTCACTCAGGGGCATAATCCCTTTCGCCTGGTTGCCGACTCCTCCGGCGCGCATCTGTTTGCGCTGGATCACGATGCACCCGACAATACCGGCTGCTCACTGGTGTTTGGTCCAGCGGTAACCACTTGCGGTGACATTACGAGTTTTTCGGTCGACTCCACCACCGGGCGCCTGAGCTACGTGCTCAACTCCCAGGTCACCGCAGCCAGCGGCGCGCCGCTCCCTTATTTCCCGGTGCCGGCAAACCCCATCGACTTTGTGCTCTCCTCGAATTATTTCCTCACCCTCAGCGGAACACCGGCAATCGGCGACTCGGTTTTCCCCTATGCCTACAACGCTGGGAATGGCCAGCTGACCATCAACCAGAACACGTCGCAGCCTTTGGGCATCAATGCGGGAACGGCGATCGTTGTAGCGAGTGGCGTCACCTACGTACTCGACAACGGCCCCAACACCAATTCACCCGCGTCGAACGGGCAGATCTTCGCCTATTCGCTGGGATCGGGAGGGGCGCTGCAGGCAGAGCCTAACGGGTATATTGCCGACAACCCGGCTTACTCCTATCCGAACTACGTTATCGCCTCAAACAATGGAAAATGGCTCTACGTGCTGAACCGCGGTGACAATACCAACACAACCACACCGCAGAGCGGCATAGCAGCATTTACCATCACCACTCCGTACCAGCTGCTGCCAATCGCCAACGGTGGCCAGATCGGTGGCACTGGTGCCGGCCCTCTATGCATCCTTGAGGACCCGTCCAACCAGTTCATCTACACCGGCAACTACAACAGCTCGACGGTCTCTGGCCTTTCGATTGACCAAAATGATGGCAATCTCATCCCGTTGAGCCAGCAGACGAAGGCAAAGGACAGCTATACCCTACCCGGTCCTGCGACGTGGTGCGTCGCCACCGGGCGTACAAGCTGACACTGTTGCGTCGTTGTCTTCGGGCGGGGACTCGCCTTCAGGCCTGTTCCCGCTGCGAATGCAAAGACTCTGCACGAAGAGCGCAAAGCCGATTCACTGGCAATCGCATAGCTGGATTGGATACCAGATAATTCGGCACAAAGATTTGATCTTGAATGTCACCAAGTTCGCTTCAACACGAAAGATGCGCATGAAGTTCAATAACCCGATTCAGTTGGTGGCTATCTCCGCGGCGAGCCTGCTGGCAGCCACCGTCCTCTCCGCCTGCGCCACGCTCACGGTGGACTTCGTGTATGTGAGCTCCGCCAAAGGGGCCGGCCCAAACAACTACGGAGAGGTCGACGTCTTCGAAATCAACTCCGAATCGGGCCGCATGCGCCAGATCGTCACCTCGCCCTTCCCTTCCGGTGGGCGCAATCCCGTGGCAGAAGCCGTTTCACCCGACGAGGCAGACCTCTACGTCGTTAATAGGGACGACAACACCATCGTTCAGTTCATAATCGGCAGCGACGGCAAGCTGTATCCACAGAACACCGTCAATACGCCCGGCATCTTCCCGCTGGCGGTAACCGTCTCAGGCAAATTCCTCTACGTCGTCAACACCTATCAACCCCTGCCGACCTGCAATCCGGCATCCCCCTGCTCAGGATCCGTCGCAGTATTTCCCATCCTGAGCGCGGAGGAGGCAGCAGCCCTCAAACCCAGTCAGCCTGCTAACACGCTTGGCCCCCCCAAGGTGAACACCAGCATCAGCGCCAGTTACTGGCCCCTTTTACTGTCCGGCACAAGTGCATCCGATGTGTTCGTCCCAACCGCCGTCACTACCGCTGCCTCCGGCGCCTATGTCTACATTACGGGCTACGATTCCAGCACAAACCTCGGCTACCTATTCGGATTTACAGCCAACTCTGACGGCACACTCACCGCGCTTTCCGGCTTTCCGGTGGCGGTTGGCTCACGGCCCAGCGCCGTCACCAGCGATGCAAACGGCGCCTATCTGTATATCACCGATTCCCTGCAGAACCTGGTTTACAGTTTCCAGATCAACGGCGGAGCGTTGACGGCTTCCGGTGGCAGCCCGTTTCCCACCGGCAGCCAACCGACCGCCATTGTGCTCGATGCCACAGCCAAATACGCCATGATCGCAAACGGACAGGACTCCAACGTGGGCGTCTACTCCATCAGTTCCGGAACTCTGAGCCGGCTGGGCACCTACACCACTGGAACGCAGCCCGTAGCCATCGGCATCGACCCTTCGTTGAACCAGTACGTGTTCACCGCAAATTTTCTAGGCAACAATGTTTCAGGCTTTCAGTTGAACCTCAGCAATGGTTCACTCTTGAATTCGCAGTTTTCACCTTCGGGGTCCAATCCCAATCCAACGGCAGTCGCGGCAATTACACACGGCGGTTCAAAGAAATAACTCCGACTCCGGCAAGCTCGCCGGTATGGTCTGCAGAAGATGTAATCCGGCTCGAAGCCGCGCATGACAGCAGTATCCCTTTCAAAGCTTTTACAATGGCTGAAAGGAATCTCAACCAGCACTCTCTGGGCTAAATAATGACGGCCCGTGACGAAGGAAGCGCATGAAGTTCAGCAAATTGAGACAGCTCATGCTGGTCTCTGCCATCGGCCTTCTTATGGCCACGCTCTTTTCGGGTTGCCAGCTTGTGACGATCGACTATCTTTTCGTCTCCACGTCCGCAAGCCAGATCGGCAAAGACCCCACCGCTTGTCCCGCCGGCGAGATTGAAACGTACGCCATCGATTCGGAGTCCGGCGCGGTTCGTTCCGGCGCTCCACAGGTCTGCTCCGGTGGCACCACGCCGGTCGCCCTCGCCGTTTCTCCCGGCAGTCAGAACCTCTACGTCGCCAACCAGGTGGACATGAACATCGTCCATTTTGCCATTGCCAGCAACGGCGTTCTGACCAAGAAGGACAGCGTCACTCTGCCCACAGCGCCCGTAGCCATGGCCGTTAGCGCCGACGGCAATACCCTTTATGCGGTCTCCGGAACCACCACGGCAACGCTTTCGGCTTATTCCCTGTCTTCGGGCGCGCTGGGCTCCCTCACCAACGAGGTCAGCCTCACTATTCCGGGGTTCGCATCCGATTCCGTCGTACCCACAAACATCACTATTCTCAAAAGCGGGAATGCGGTTTACGTCACCGCATATGACTTGTCGTCCTACAATCCGGGCGGGATCACCACCAGCACTGCAAGCCCCGGCTGGTTGTTTGGATTCGCCACCGGTTCAGGTGGTGCATTGGCCCCGACTCCGGGAAGCCCCTACAGCGCAGGTGTCAAACCTACCGCTCTCGCGGCCGATCCCACCAATCGCTTTGTTTACGTTACCGACTTCGCCTCGAATCAGTTGATCGGCTACGGCATCTACAGCGGCTATTCCCTGAGCTTCCTGCTCAATGGCCCTTACAAGAGTGGCGGCCAGCCTACCTCAATCGCCATCGATCCGCGCGGCAAGTTCATCTATGTCTCTAACTCACTCGACTCGAGTGCGACCGCATACGTTATCGATCTGCCGACCGGCACGCCGTCCCAGGCTGTGAACACAACGGGATCGCAAACTAACAACACTGACACACAGCCGGTTTCTATAGCAGTTGATCCCGCGCTCGGCCGTTATGTTTACACCGCCAACTTCCTCGGCAACTCGGTTTCAGGATTCAGGCTCGATCCGACCGGAGGCACGCTGAAGCAGACTCAGGCCACCCCCTATCCCACCGGCCTTCACCCCACTGCTCTGGCTCTGGTGCCGCACGGCAACCACTCCACACAAACCGTGACGCCCTAGCACAACCATCTTCCTGCTACTGAGAGCCCAGCCCACCGGCTGGGCTTTCCATTTTGGGTGGTATGCCCTTCTTCGTGGATTCCTGCACCTAAACGTTTTACTAGAGGCTATCCCACCGCTATACTGGCTCCGCATCGGACGCGCAGTAATAATTGCACGCAACCGCAAGGAGATCGCTCCGTGTCTCGCCACTTCAAGTTCATTGCACCTCTCGCACTTATCGTTCTCTTCTCGTTCTCTCGCTCTCTTGTTGCCGCTCCCGCGCCAGAACATGACCGGTTTCGCGTCGCCGTTTACATCCCCGTCTTCGTCGTGCAGAAGATGAAGGATCCGGCCTACCTTCAAAAATCCTGGGATGATCTCTCCAGCCAGGTCAAGATAGACAAGGTCTACATCGAGACCTACCGCAGCGGAACCATCGCCGACGATGCCAACCTCGATCAAGTCAAAGCCTTCTTCGCCTCCCACAACGTGCAGACCGCCGGCGGGATTGCCTACGTCGGTCGCGGCGATACAGCCGGCGCCGACGCACCCGATGATGCTGGTGGCCAGTTCGTCTCAATGTGCTACACCGACCCCAAACAGCGCGAATACGTCAAGCGCATCGCCGAAATCACGGCGCGCCACTTCGACGAAATCATCCTCGACGACTTCTTTTTCAACAACACCAAGTACGATTCCGACATCGCCGCGAAAGGCAATCAAAGCTGGGACGCATTTCGACTCAAGCTCATGGATGGCGTCTCCCGCGATCTAGTGCTCGGTCCCGCGCGCGCCGCCAATCCCAAGGTAAAAATCATTATCAAGTTCCCCAATTGGTACGAGCACTTCCAGGCCAACGGCTACGACCTCGACCAGGAACCGAAGCTCTTCAACGGCATCTACACCGGCACCGAGACCCGGGACCCCGAAGACAACGACCAGCACCTCCAGCAATACGAAAGCTACGAAATCATTCGCTACTTCGACAACGTTGCCCCCGGCCACAACGGCGGTGGTTGGGTCGACGTCTACGACAGCCGCTACATCGACCGCTACGCCGAGCAGTTGTGGGACACCATGCTCGCCAAGGCGCCGCAGATGATGCTCTTTCAGTACAGTGATCTGCTCCGCCCCGCGGAGATGGGCAATCGACAGTCCTGGAGCAGCCTGGCGACCACCTTCACCGCCGCGGGACTCGACAAGTGGCATGCCGATTCGGGCAGCAGTTCGCCGGTCAGCTACGCCAGCGCCGCCGGCTACGCGCTCTCGCAGGTCAACACCGTCTTAGGCAAACTCGGCAAGCCCATCGGCATCGCCAGCTACAAGCCCTACCAGTCCACCGGCGAAGATTTCCTGCAGAACTACCTCGGCATGATCGGCATTCCAATCGACATGCGCCCCGACTTTCCCACCGACGCGCACACCATCCTGCTCACCGAACAGGCGAAATTCGATCCCGATCTCGTAAACAAAATCCGCACTCATCTCGAACAGGGCGGCAACGTTGTCATCACCACCGGGTTACTGAAGCAACTCCAAGGCCAGGGCCTCGAACAGATCGCCGACATTCACACCACAGGCAATGTGCTGCGCGTCAATGCGTACTGGGGCGGATATGGAGCCGGCAGCGGAGCCAATCTCGGCACGACCTCGGAAATCCTTGTTCCCGAAATCGCATTTCTCACCAACGATGCGTGGCCCATCGTCCGTGGCACCGCAAACGGCCGCGGTGCGCCTCTTCTTCTGATGGACCGCTACTCCAAAGGAATTCTGTACGTCCTCACCATTCCCGAAAATGCCAATGACCTCTACGCACTGCCGCAGCCAGTGCTAACTGCAATTCGCCGCTACATTCTGTCTGGATTTCCCTTCATCCTCGACGCACCCAGCAAGGTCAGCCTCTTCGCCTACGACAACCACGCCTTCGTCGTGGAATCCTTCCTCGACGCACCTGCAGACGTAACGATTTCACTCCTCGACGAGGCATCGCGTCTGCGCAATCTCGCAACCGGCGAAGAGATTGAAGGCAAACGCGCCGCCGTTAGCCGAGGCTCGCATCGCGCACCCCACGTCGAATTCCACATCACCCTACAGCCCCACAGCTTTCTGGCCTTCGCCGAGAGCCAATAGCGAACAACTCAATGCGCCCTTTAACCTGGAATCATCATTCCAGAGGGAGTCGCCGGATCGCTAACCACAAGCCGACAGTCCAAAGGCTCAGGACTGATGTCCCAGGCATCCCTTGCCCGGCACTTGTCCGAGATGATGGATAGGATCGCTAAGGGCCGGAAGACGTGAAAAAATCAGTGAAGGCCGCAGATGAACTTCCATATAGGTGGGTGAGTTTTTTGCATCGGTGTTCATCCGCATTCATCGGGGGCACCCGCTGGAATCGCGCCAGGAGGACTTGCGAGATGCGGAAAGGGTTTACCAGAAAACCACAAGCGGATGAGCCCGCGACGCCAGTCAAGAACTACATAACGCCCAGCGGGCTCGAGCGCCTCAAAGATGAGCACCGGTTTTTGCTCACCAGGGTCCGCCCGGGCGTGGCGGAGGTGGTGGCGTGGGCTGCTGGCAATGGCGATCGATGTGAAAACGCCGACTATCAGTACGGCAAGCGGCGGCTGCGGCAGATCGATGGGCGCATTCGCTTTCTCACCAAGCGAATCGAAGCCGCGGAAGTGGTGGACCCGGAAGCTCGGAGAGCGGGGCAGTCTGCGACGAGGGCATTCTTCGGGGCGACCGTGCGCTATGCCAATGCCGCGGGCGCGGAGCGAGTGGTGAGCATCGTAGGCACCGACGAGGTCGATCTCAACCGCAACCACATCAGTTGGGTGTCACCTCTGGGGCGCGCCTTGATGAAATCGGCAGCGGGTGACAGCGTCGTTCTCCTGGCGCCAGGCGGGACAGAATACCTGACGGTGCTGGAAGTGTGTTACGAGCGCATTTCTGTGGAACCGTTCCGTGAACCACCGGGATCCTCAGCCTCGACAAAGAGAACTCCCTCGCCGACACTCACCTGACGAAGAAGAGACGATACGGCACAGGTGGTGAAAGAGCGACGCCCCCGATAGAGCGCTATCGGCTTTTGGCAAGTGACGGGAGATGAGTTGAGTGCTCATAAACGCCCCTCAGACCTTCTATCTTCCACCGGGCGTCAACGAGCGCGTTATCGATGACGGGCTCACCTACATCCGAAAGGTCCATCCGTTGCATATGGGAATAAGCATCCGCCACATAGCAACTTACGCGGCGATGCACCAGCGTCGTCCCGCGCTCATCTCCACACGTGCATCCACCCGCGGAGAATGCGTTGGGCGGGCTTCTCCACAAAATGAAGCGCCAATAGCGCAAGGCCAATCAGCAGCAGATAGCTGATCCACGGATCAAATCTCGCCAGCCCCAGCCGATCAAGCACATGTGAATCGTGAATCATGTTCCACAAGTTGAAGTGCAGAAGATAGAGGCAATAGCTCGCCTCACCCACGAACACCAACGGCCGCAGCCCCAGCAGTTTCGACAGCGGATTTACACCAGCCAGCCCGAGAATGATGCAGCCAAACAGTGGCATGAAAAACCCGTCGTGCAGCAGCGGATAAGGCAGCCTGGGCGCCTGCGTGAGCACCGCAAACGTAGCCGCAAATCCGAAGATTCCCAACACCAGCCGCCGCGTCCCCATGCGCGGGACAATCTCATCCAGTTCCGCGAGCAGTATGCCGAAGACAAAACTTGCCAAGTGCGGAATCGGCGTGTATTTCAACGCCTGCAGCCACTTTCCATAGCTGAAGCGGTCCACGTGCGCCAGCCCATCGGGGTTGAAAATCACGTACAGAGTTCCCGGCACCAACCCAAGTATCCACACAAATCCCATCTTGGCCAGGTGCGGTCCTACCTGTTCCGGCTTCTTCCACCGCGCCATCCACGGAAACAGCACGTAGTAGAACGACTCCGCCGACATCGTCCACGCAGGCGTATTCAGGAATGTTGCTATCTCCGGAATCCACCCTTGTAGCAGCAGAGGAGAGAACACCATTCCCGTCCAGAACATTCCATGAGTGTGGTCCCCCCACTCCACCGGAATCATTTTGACCGACAGGATAAGGCTCAACAGATAGATCGGATAGAGCCGTGTAAATCGCGCCTCATAGAACCGCACGTTGCTCAGTTCACCTGAGCGTGCCTTGGCGTTGTAGTTATACCCCAGCACAAAACCCGAAAGCAGGATGAAGAAGCTCACCGAGGCATACCCGGCATTCACCACCGGCGCCAGCGGGCCAAACCAGTTTGGATTGGAAAAGTGAAAGAGGACGATGTTGATAGCCGCGAAACACCGCAGCCCGGTGAGTGCATCAAGCCGCGCTGGCTTCTTTATTTCAACTTGCTGTTTAGACGTCAAAGTGCCGCCAGCGACGCTGTTACCGAGGACCAGCTTCCTGTTAACCTGCGAAACGTCTGACCACTGACAACTGATCACTGATAACTGTTTTCAGGCCGTCACCAGCGAACCGACCTTCTCACCCATCACCACCCGCCGGATATTTCCCGGCTGGTTCATATTGAAAATGATCATCGGCAGGTTGTTGTCTTTGCAAAGGCTCACAGCGGTCAGGTCCATCACTTTCAGCCCTTGCCTCAGGATTTCCATGTACGTAATCTCGTCGTACTTCACGGCGTCCTTCACCAGCACTGGGTCGGCGCTGTAGACGCCTTCGACCTTGGTTCCCTTCAGCAGCACATCGGCCTTGATCTCCATCGCCCGCAGGCTCGCCGCCGTATCGGTCGAAAAGAACGGATTCCCGATCCCCGCTGCGAAAATCACGACACGCCCTTTTTCCAGATGCCGCACCGCCCGTCGCCGAATATACGGCTCCGCCACCTGGTTCATGAATACCGCGGTCATCACCCGGCACTGAACCCCGCGCTGCTCCAGGGAATCCTGTAACGCTATCGCATTCATCACTGTGGACAGCATGCCCATGTTGTCAGCGGCAACCCGGTCCATCTCTTTCGCCTGCTGTGCCACACCGCGAAAGAAATTGCCTCCACCAACCACTATCCCGATCTCCACGCCCAACTTGTGGATCTCGGCGATCTCCTCCGTAATGTCAGCGACCTTGCCGGCATCCAGTCCAAACCGGTTCGGACCAGCCAACGCTTCTCCCGAAAGCTTCAAAATAATCCGCTTATACATGCTTTTTCGAGTATCGCATACGTGAAGGGCCCGGTTCAGACTTGCTTCGGCGGCCGACAAATCCATATATTTCAATGGCGAAACAAAAGGAGCCAGCCCTGGCCCTATTCAAGGCACCTCAATAGGTGTACACCCGCGCATCCCATGCGTGAAGTTTCAGCGTCGTAACGCCGGCCTCCTGCGTGCCCGTCACGTTGGCCAGTACCAGCCTGCCCGCCGTCACTCCTTCGGGTAACTCGTAGTTCAACGGCTTCGGACCAAAATTCAATACCACCAGGAATCGTTGATCCGGCTTCCCCGGCACGCTCAACGTGCGCGTGAATGAATAGACCTGCGCATTGTCCGGATCTAGATCCTTGTAATCGCCATACACAAAAGCCAGGTGCGCATGATGAAGGGCAATCGCTTGCTGCGTATAGTGCAAAATCGACAGCGGGTCCGACTCCTCTTTTGCCGCGTTAATCTCGGGATAGTTCGGGTTCACTGCGAGCCATGGCTTTGCCGCAGCCGTCGTAAACCCGCCATTCGGCGCAGCGCTCCACTGCATCGGCGTACGCGAGTTGTCGCGCCCGAAGCGTTGCGACTCGGCAATAAACTCTGCCTCCGTCATCTTTCCGCCAAGCACCCGCTCCTCGTACGCATTCTTCACCTCGATGTCGTTGAACTGATCGAGCTGCGTAAATGGGTAATTCGTCATTCCCAATTCATCGCCCTGGTAGATGAATGGCGTTCCTCGCAGCGTCATCAGCATCGTCTCTAACAATTTGGCCGACCGTACCCTCAACTCATCCGTCGACGTGTCTCCGAAATTCGACACCAGCCGCGGGTTGTCGTGATTCGAAAGAAATACCGTGTCCCAATCCGTTTTTCCCAAAGCTGTCGCGTGGTGATCGTAGATAGCCTTCAATTGCGGCAGTGTCCACTTCTTTTCTGAGTAGAAGTCGCCGCGATTCAGCCGCACCGCATCGAAGTTGAACACCATGTTCAGCTCGTGCCTCTGGCTGTTGATGATCTTCGGCTCTTCCTCAAGCGTGATTCCGATCGCCTCGCCCACCGTCATCACGTCGTACTTCGAAAGCACTTCACGATTCATCTCCTGCAGGTACTCATCACGATGCGGCCCGTTGGCCCACAAACGCGGCGGATCTTTCATCTCCTCCGGCGTCAGATCAGGCAAGCCAGGCTGCTTTGAAATAAGGGGAATCACGTCCATGCGGAAGCCATCTACACCCTTGTCGAGCCAGAACTTCATCAGCGCAAACACGTCCTCGCGCACCTTGGGGTTGTCCCAGTTCAAATCCGGCTGCTTCACCGCGAAATAATGCAGATAAAACTGCTTCGTCGTCTCGTCCCACTGCCACGCTGACCCGGAAAAAAAGCTCGGGTAGTTATTCGGCGGCAGCGGATGCGCCGGATCAGCCGGGTTCGGTTTGCCGTCGCGCCAGAAATAGTAATCACGGTAGGGATTGTCCTTCGACGATCGCGACTCGACAAACCAGTGATGCTCGTCCGATGTGTGATTCACCACCAGGTCGACGATCAGCCGCATATGCCGCGCTTTGATACCCGCCAGCATGCGATCGAAGTCCGCCATGGTGCCGAACTCCTTCATCACCTCGCGATAATCGCGGATGTCGTACCCGTTGTCAGCATTGGGCGAATCGTAATGTGGTGACAACCAAATCACGTTCACCCCAAGCTTCTTCAAGTAGTCGAGGTGCTGCGTGATCCCGTTCAGGTCACCAATGCCGTCTCCGTTCGAGTCCTGAAAACTCCGCGGATAGACCTGGTACACCACTGCTTCCTTCCACCACATCGGCTCGTACCCATTCACCAATGCGGCGGAATGCTGTCCAGCTTGTTCGGTTTTCGCAGCGCTCGTATCCTGCTGCGCCAAGGTTTGGTCAATTGAAATTGCGGCGAAGACAAATGCAAATGCAAGTAAAACAGTTGTTCTTTTCACGGGCCAAATCATATCGCACTCAGCCCTCATCCGCTCAGTCATCCCGCCCGCAGAGGTCACCCCCTTCCTCATCGCCGTAACCCGCACTTCTGTCCGTACTTAAAGACAGGCCACAGTAACTCCGACGACTCCTGAATCAAGCTCGTGACTTGACATCCTCAATCGATTGGTTTACTTTGCATCGTAAAGTGAGTCTCGATGAGTTTCCCGCTCCATCCACTCGACAAGGCGCTCGGCGATATCACCAGCATTCGTCGCCAGGTCGCGCGCACCACTGAATTCAGAGGGTACGGCGCTGCTACGCTCGCCGCCACCGGTGTGTTTGCGATCGGCGCGGCAGTCACACAAGCCTTCGTCTTGCCCATTCCCGCCAGCAATATCGGCAACTACCTGCGCATCTGGATCACCACTGCCATTCTCTCTGCGATCTTGATCGGCATGCAGACGCTCACACGCACGCGCCGCATTCACTCCGGCTTGGCAGACGAAATGATTCTCATGGCCGTCGAGCAGTTCCTTCCCTCGGTCGGCGCCGGCGCACTTATATCGGTTGTTCTGGTCCGGTTCGTCCCCGGGTCGGTTTGGATGCTCCCCGGCCTATGGCAAATCACTTTCAGTCTCGGCGTCTTTGCGTCCTGCCGCTTTCTGCCCAAGCCCATGACGGCCGCGGGCTGCTGGTACCTGTTCACCGGTCTCATCTGCATCGGCATCGGCGACACGCGCGCACTCACGCCGTGGACGATGGGCATCGCTTACGGCGGCGGCCAATTGCTCGTCGCCGCGGTTCTCCTCTGGGGCTCGAAAGAAGATCGCGATGAAATCTAAACCCTCCAGCAGCCAGGGCCGATTTGCCTACGAAGGCCTCGATCGCGTCATCCACGAGCGGGCCCGCCTCAGCGTGCTCACCTCGCTCATCACCAATCCAAAAGGTGTGGCGTTTAACGATCTAAAGCAACTCTGTGCACTCACTGACGGTAATCTCAGCCGCCACCTCAGCGTTCTTGAAGAAGCCAAAATGGTTGAGATCATTCGCGGACATGACCGTAACCGCCCGCAAACCATATGCCGCATCACTGCATCCGGCCGCAAGCGCTACCTCGAATACCTCACCACACTCGAGCAAGTGGTGCGCGACGCCGTCGGGGGCGCCAAATCCGAAACATCCGTTTCCACTCTGCTGCAAAGCCTCGCTCCTTCGAGAACCTGAACCCTTTTTTTGTCTCCTCACTTTGCAGTGCAAAGCCCAGAACTGGAAAAACCGTAAACACTTAAATCACAATCTGCAGGAACTCACTTTATGATGCAAAGCGAAACAAAATCCGGCACACACGTCGCCATCATCATGGACGGCAACGGCCGCTGGGCCACTCAGCGCGGGCTGCCGCGCGTCGCCGGCC
>NZ_JBARMD010000070.1:0-3241 GCF_049802275.1 Occallatibacter sp.
CCAAGCGCGGTCGTTTCGACGTCGTGCTGGTCTGGGCATGCGATCGCATCGCCAGGTCCACGAGGCATTTCCTCGAGCTCCTCGACGAGTTCAACCGACTCGGAGTCGAGTTCGTCAGCTTCCGCGAGCAGATCGACACCGGTGGTCCGCTAGGCCGCGCCATCGTGGTTATCATCGGCGCAATCGCGGAGTTGGAAAGGTCGCTGATCGTCGAGCGGGTACGCGCCGGCATGCGGCGCGCCCGTCTCGAAGGCCGTCAGATCGGAAGAAAACCGCTCGAGCTGGACCGCGAAGCTATCCTTATAGATCGTCAGCGCGGGCAGAGCCTTGGTCAGATCGCTAAGGCTCACTGCGTCAGCCGCGCCACTGTTCACCGCGTGGTTCACCACGAATGGCCCGCTGGCAGCCCTGTTCCAAAAGGGGTCTGAAATCACGCCTTCCAAACCCAACAAAATCAACGGCCGAATCCACCCGATTCGGCCGTTTCACAACCTATAGATTCAGACACACTTTGGCTTCTTCGAGACCTCATGGAGTGAGTTGCCCGCGAGTCCCCCAGTTCCGAAGTAATCCGGTTTTACGGGAGTCCAAGGACGTGAGGATCATTCCGAAGTGCTCCGCGGCGAGAAAGGCCATGCGTGGAAAGCCCCTATATGTTTATAGGAACTGGCGATGGGGGACCGAGATGCCGGAAAAGAAATCCCGCTCCAGATATGACCACGAGGAACAGTCGTCCTTCGGAACCAAATCATGCCAGTTCACCGGCAAAGATTGGGCAACTATCGTTACTGCGCAAATCAGCTCTTAAAGCAGGCCTCATCCGTTCCTCTCTCAGGGATAGCGACGAGGCCATGACGCCCGATCTTATATCCGAGGTCGCTTCGCGATAAGCCGAGCTTTCTCGCAGCCTCCGCCTGCACTCCCTTTGCGAGATCAAGTGCGCGATTGATCAACGCTTTCTCAAGCCGTGTGATGGTATCGCGCAAATCAAGTTGAATTGGGAGCTTATCAACGAGTGTCTCGATAGAAGCTTCTTCTTTGACTTCCTGCCCAGCAGATGCTGGCGGTTGAAGATAGAAATCTTCCGGTCGGAGTTCAGTTGACTGACCAAGAATAAGCGCCCGCTCCAGAAGATTTCTCAACTCTCTAATATTTCCAGGGAACGGATAGTTGCACAGTTTCTGGAGAGCTGCCGGGGTCAGGCGCTTACCGGGAATCTTCATCTCTCCGGCGATCCTCAGGCTCAGACTCTCGCACAATTCGGGAACGTCCTCAGGGCGCTCTCTCAATGGAGGCAGGTGAACAGGCACAACCGCCAGCCGATAATACAGATCCTGGCGGAAGCTCCCACCCTTCACCCGCTCTTCAAGATTCCGGTGAGTCGCAGCAAGAACCCTTACGTCAACCCGACGTGTGAAGGCTGACCCGACTCGCTGAATCTCGCCATCGGCGAGCACACGCAGGAGTTTTGCCTGGGCTGCGGGTGACATCTCGGCAACTTCATCGAGAAACACTGTTCCCTCGTGTGCCGCTTCGAAAAGTCCTGGGCTCGACCGATCGGCACCAGTGAATGCGCCGCGTTCGTGGCCAAATAGTTCACTCTCCAGCAGAGTTTCAGTGACGGCGGCGCAATTGATGGCAATAAACGGTTTCCCGGATCGCGAACTGTTCCGGTGAATGGCACGAGCGACGAGTTCCTTGCCGGTCCCGGTTTCGCCCGTAATCAGCACAGTGCTGTTTGTGGGTGCTACGCGCGCTATGAAGTCCCGAACCGTGCAGATCGCAGGGCCACTTCCACGGATATCGTCGGCCCCTTCCAGCTTGCGGACGGTAGTCTTAAGGACGGCGTTCTCACGAAGCAGGGCAGTGCGTTCCGAAGCCCGATTTACGCTGGCGCGGACAATATCCGGATCAAATGGCTTGCTGAGAAAATCGAAGGCCCCACGCCGCATGCTTTCAACGGCAAGTTCGAGCGTGCCCACGGCGGTCAGAAAGATTACTGACGTTGTCGGGTCGTCATCGTGCGCAGCCTGAACAACATCCAAGCCGCTTCCGTCAGGCATTTTTTGATCAGTCAGGATTACATCGAAGTCCTCGCGTTTGATAAGCGCAAGCGCCTCCATAGCACCTGACGCCTCCACAACCACATGGGAATCCCTGCGGAGGTTAACGTTCAGGATGCGCCGCATCCCCTGCTCGTCATCAACAATTAATATCTTGGCCATCTGAGATCTCTTTCGACTCTAGGCTTGTGGGGTTTTTCACCAGAGTCATCGTGAAGGCGACAGCCCCCTCTTCGTTCCTGCTTACATAAAGGTCTCCGCCGTGCGCAATTGCTACTCCGCGAGCGAATGCCAGTCCCAGCCCCGTGCCTCGTGGCTTTGTTGTAAAAAAGGGCTCGAATATCCGTTTCAAGTCTTCGTCGCGGATTCTGTTACCGGTATTCTCGACCTCAATGTACAGCTTTTCTGATTCACTTCGCGACCTCAAGTCGATCCGGCCTCGGTCTGGGGTTGCATCTATGGCATTCAAAGAAAGGTTGAGTAACGCAGCCTCGATCTGAGATGGATCGACGGCAGCTGTCGGATCGCCAGTCACGGTGGAGCTGACTTCGATGACCCGATCGGCAGAGTGCATCCTTGTTACGTCGGCAATGTGTCCCAGAATGTCATCGATTGAAATTCGGACGAAATTCGGCTGCACGGGACGAGCATAGGAGAGGAAGTCTCCGGTGAGCTTCTCGAGGCGCTTCGCTTCCCGCGCAGCGATGGCGAACATCTCTTCTCTCTCAGCCGGCTCGGATGACGAGTGTGTCGCGGTCGCAAGAGAGCTCGTGATCATAGCGACGGGATTTCGAATTTCGTGCGCGATGCCGCTCGCGAAGCGTCCGATCGCTGCAAGCTTTTCTTCTGCAACGAGTCGTTCCCGGGCAGATTCGAGTTCCGACATCTTTTCATATAGCCTGGCTTCTTTCTGCTTCAGCTGATCGACCAGGTACCAAACAAGCGGTCCGATCAGGCTATAGATTACGGCGATCATGCCGTATTCCAGGTACTCCGTTGGCCGCGCCGGCGGATGCTCAGTGAAATAATGCTGGATCCATGCAAACATCATGCTGATTGCCGTGATGTTTGTCACCAGCGTAGCAGCAAGTCCAAGATGATAGGCACATTGGAGAATGGGAATCGCAAGCAGCACAAAATATGGTGGGTCGTCTCGATTGGTGTAGATCACGAGTAGA
>NZ_JBARMD010000071.1:0-6476 GCF_049802275.1 Occallatibacter sp.
AGTTCGACATCTGAGGTTTCTTTCCACCAGATCGATCGCAAAACCCTCCAACGTGTTCATCATTTGAACGTGATCAATGGTGACCAGCCCGTCGACAACTCCGAAATCGTCAAAGGCTACGAGTACAGCAAGGGCAAATATGTGATCGTCGAGCCGGACGAGGTAAAGAAGCTTCGCCTGGAAACCCAAAGCGCAATCAACGTCGCGCAGTTCGTCGATTCCAGTGAGTTGCCCCCGTATCTCTTTGAGAAACCCTATTTCGTCGTCCCCGATCCCAAGGGCTCCCTCGATGCCTACGCCGTTGTTCGCGCAGCCATGCAGCAGGAAAACAAAGTTGCCATTGGAGAAGTCGCCTTTAGCGGCCGCGAGCACCTGGTCGCAATCGCACCAGCGCCCGGCCGGAATTCCCGCGGCCTCATGGCCTACACCCTGCGTTACGCCGAAGAATTGCGCGATGCCAAAACCTACTTCGGCAATATTCATGAGCACGCGATCGACAAGAAACAGTTGGCTCTCGCCAATGACTTGATCCGCGCCCAGTCCGCCGCCTTCCGCCTTGAAGACTTCAAAGACGACTACGAAGCAGCCATCCGCGAACTCATCGAAGCCAAGCGCAAAGACAAGCCCCTGCCCGTCTCCGAGGACAAACCGCGCGCCAAGGTCATCAATCTCATGGACGCCTTGAAACGCAGCGTGAGCCGGAAAGAGGATCGCCCGCGGACAAAAGAAGATCATCCCCAAACACGTTCTTCATCGCGAAACTCAAAGAAAGGCCCTACACTGGTGAAATCCGGTAAACGATCGCATAAGGCCGCGTAACGTATGGCAAAGACCGCCTCCCGCCAAAAAGATCCGGCAAAGACTCTGGAAGACCAGCTGGCGCGCTATCGCGAAATGCGGGACTTTAACGTCACCGCCGAGCCTCGCGGAAGCAAGGACGCCGTTCAGTCGGCCTCGCACAAACACGGTCCTCTACCCTTTGTGGTTCAGAAACACGCGGCCACGCGTCTGCACTACGACTTCCGCCTCGCGTGGAACGGCGTACTCAAAAGCTGGGCCATCGCCAAGGGACCGAGCGACCTACCCGCCGACAAACGCCTCGCCGTTCAGGTCGAAGACCACCCCATCGAGTACGGCAACTTCGAAGGCACCATTCCCAAGGGCCAGTACGGCGGTGGATCCGTAATGCTGTGGGACTTCGGCGAATGGGAACCGGTCTATGAGGACGTGGATCGCGCCCTTGCCGAAGGCCATCTCAAGTTCGACCTCAAGGGCCAGAAGATGAAAGGTCGCTGGGCGCTCGTTCGCATGAACACCCACGACGCGCGTCCCGGCAAACCCAATTGGCTCCTCATCAAAGACCGCGACGAATTCGCACGAACTGAAGACCAGCCCAACATCACCGACCGCTACCCCGACAGTGCCGTCACCAGTCGCACCATCGATCAGATCGGCAAAGACAGCGACCGCGTCTGGCACAGCAATCGCGCGCCTGACCAGCAACCCGAAGCGACAAACCCCACCGCTCCACGAAAGAAGACGAAGAGCAAGCCTTCTTTCGCCGCTGCGCTCAAATCCGTCCCCAAGGAAAAATTCCCCAGCTTCATTCCCCCGCAACTGGCGAAAGCCTCCACCGCTCCGCCGTCCAGTGGAGACTGGGTGCACGAACTAAAGCTCGACGGCTACAGAATCCAGATCCAGATCCGTCCCCGCGACGGCTCCCACAAAAAGCGTGTCTCGCTCCTTACCCGCAAAGGCCTTGACTGGACGCATCGCATGCCCGACCTCGCGCGCGCAGCCGAGGAACTTCCCTGCGACAGCGCCGTCCTCGACGGAGAAACCGTCGCACTCGACGAGAAAGGTGCAACCAGCTTCGCCGATTTGCAAGCCGCATTCCAGGAGAGTGCCAAGGTTCATCTCAATTACTTCGCCTTCGATCTGCTTCACCTCGACGGACACAACCTTCGCAACCTTCCCTTGTCCGAGCGCAAAGATCTCCTCGAAAAGCTACTCGCCCCGCTCGACAAAGAATCGCCCATCCGCTACAGCGAGCACTTCAAAGGAGATGGCAAAGACATCTTCTCCAAGGCCTGCTCCCTGGGAGCCGAAGGCATCGTCTCCAAACTCGCCTCCGCGCCGTATGTCTCCACTCGCGACAGTGCATGGATCAAATCAAAATGCTTCCAGGAGCAAGAATTCGTCATTGGCGGATTCACTGACCCATCAAACGGCAGCACCGGTATAGGTGCCCTGCTCATCGGTTACTACGACAAAGGCAAGCTGCACTATGCCGGCCGCTCAGGAACCGGATTCACGCAGAAGACGCAGCACACTCTCCACACACAACTCAACAAGCTCGTTCAACCCAAAACCCCTTTCGTCGATCTGCCCAAAGGAGTCTCGCGCGGAGTGCACTGGGTCAAACCCAATCTGGTCGGCCAAATCTCCTTCTCCAACTGGACGCGCGACAATCTCGTTCGCCAGGCCGCATTCAAGGGACTCCGCGAAGACAAACCGGCAAAGGAAGTCCTCCGCGAAAGCGCCGAGCCGCTCGAATCAACAAATTCGTCCAACCCACAACCAGCAAAATCTGCGTCGGAATCAAAGTCAGGCCGCAGAGCAGACACCACGAGCAAAACCGTGACCGCATTCGCGAGCAAAACGGCGAGCGCATCGAAGACCAGCCTTCCGCTCACGCATCCCGAGAAAATCCTCGATCCGGAATCCGGGATGACCAAGCTCATGCTCGCGAATTACAACCTCGCCGTCGCCGACCACATGCTGCCCCACGTCGCCGACCGACCGCTCAGCATCGTCCGCTGTCCTGAAGGAATCGGCAAGCCCTGCTTCTTCCAGAAACACATCGGCATGGGTCTTCCGCCCGGCATTCGCAGCGTTCCGGTTCCCGACAAAAAGGGTGGACCAACCGAACAATATGTGACCCTCAACTCACCTGACGGCCTCGTCGGGTTGGCGCAGATGGGCGTGCTTGAAATCCATCCATGGGGATCGAAAAACGAATCTCTCGAAAAGCCCGACCGCATCATTTTCGACCTCGACCCCGACGAAGCAATTGAGTGGAAAACGCTGGCGGCGACTGCAATCGAACTCCGATCCCGCCTCGAGAATCTCAATCTCAAATCGTTCGTGAAAACAACTGGCGGCAAGGGCCTTCACGTCGTCGTTCCGATTCGCGCCGAAAATGAGTGGCCGGTGATCAAGGAATTCGCGCACGACGTGGTCCTCGGAATCGAAAAGAAGAATCCCGGCCTCTACGTCACCAAGATGACCAAGGCCCTCAGGAAGAACCGCATCTACCTCGACTATCTCCGCAACGATCGTGGATCAACTGCAGTCGCCCCTTACTCAACCCGCGCTCGCTCTGGCGCACCCGTCGCCTTGCCTCTCAATTGGAAAGAGCTCGGCGCCAAGATCCGCCCCGCCTTCCACGTAACCGATTTCGATTCGTGGAAGAGACGCCTGAACACAGATCCCTGGGCCGAGATGGGCAAACTCAAACAGCGTCTCACTGCAAAGGCAATCCGCGACGCTCGGTCCTGAGCCTGCCAATCCCCAAAACAACAAAACACACCGCAGATCACGATTTGCGATGTGCGAAAACCACTTTTTCCCTTCGCCTCAGTCGCGTGTTCTCGCGTGCAACCCGCGCGGCAGCGCGACACATCCCACTCGCCAACGGGTTGCTTATTTAAATCGGAGTGAAGAAATGCTTTGGACAATCTTTGTAATTCTTCTGGTGTTGTGGCTTCTCGGCTGGGTCGGCTTTCATGCCCTGGGTGCCTACATCCACATCCTGCTTGTGCTCGCGCTCATCGTACTGGCGATCCAGCTCTTTTCAGGCCGTCGGCCTGTAGTTTAGGGCGCGCGCTTCCAGACCCGCATTTCCTGCAGCATAGGTGTGCGCGCCTCCGTTATTCTTGCCCATGTCGTCAGAAACGGGCCGCCCGACTCAGCTGTCACCGTCGAGACTGGTGATCGCTGCGCATCGTACACACCGCACCTGCGACTCCGCAGAATCAACTGCAGTTAGAGAATTTTGAATTCAGGTCAGTCGTACGATGGCTCATCCGGCGTGGTGAGCAGTTCAGATGCGCGCTCCAGCATTACATCCGGATACACGGGCTTGGCCATAACCTCAAACTGGTGCCCCTTTTTGCCCGCCTCCTCCAGCAGCATTCCGGTGTTTGCGTGACCTGAGAAAAGCATCACGTGGCATGCTGAATAATTTGCCTTGATTGCGATGGCCAGGTCGATCCCGTTCATCGCAGGCAATATCACATCCAGTATCGCCAACTCGGGTCGCCACTTTGCAATCACTTCAATGGCGCTCTCGGCCGAATACGCCACGCGTACGTCATAGTGTCGAATTTTGAAAATAAGCGCGAGCGTATCTGCGATATTCGCTTCGTCGTCAACGATCAGAATCCGCCGTCCGCCCTTAAGGCATGTCTTGCTTTGAGCGCCAAGCGGTTCCGGGGTCGATGACGCCTGCTCCCCGTTGGACGAAACCGATCCAATTGAGTCAGAATGAGGCGGCGAGGTTTCACCCTTTCCCTCTGGGCCCCCCAGATCCCCCTGGCCGCTGAGTCCCTTGTCCGCGACTTTTTCGCTAACCCCTATCGTGGACTCCCGTTGTGTAAACCTGCTCCCCATACTCACTTACGATGCGTCAGAAAGGCTGCTAGTATACCTCGAGCACGATAAATCGCTCATTTCATTAGAGCAATTGCACTGCTGAAATTGGCTGCCGAGCGTGCAGAAACCAACCGAGATGGCCAACCTTGAGCTGACAACCCGAGAATGGTCCGACCGTATCCGGCGACTGCTGAAACAACGCGCATTGACCCAGGCGGGACTGGCCCAGCGCCTCGGCGTGTCCCCCGCAACCGTCTCCCGCTGGCTCGCTGGAAAAAATGAGCCCACCGCTGAGACATACGTCGCGCTCGGCAATCTGGCAGGGAGACCCGACGGCACCTATTTCTGGGAGCGCGCAGGTATCGATACCTCCGAACTGCCCGATCCCGGTCTTCGCCAAACCATATCCTCGATCCAGGCCACCCTCGATGACTTCAACCTCATCACCAGTAAAAAGGTTTCGCAACACCTCGCAGGCAGAGGCAACGCTGTAGCGATTCCACTCATGAATGTGACTGCCTTTGGCGATCGCATCCCGCCGCATGAGAACGTGCGCCTCTCCCAGGCCAATGTCGAAGACGTGCTCCTCGCTCCACTTTCCTGGTGCCCGCATCCTGAGAACATGATCAGCATGCACGTTGCAGGCGACTCGATGTATCCCACCATTTCCTCCGGCTCCATTCTCTTCGTCGATACGGCCGCCACCGACCGCAGCCATCTCAATCAAAAGCTCGTTGTCGTCGGCCATCGCGACCTCGGCTTCAAAGTGGCGCGCCTGCAGCGCCTCGCCGGATCAGACTTGCTCGTCTCCGCCAACCCCAAGTACCTCCCGCTCGATGTCAGCAACGCCACCCGCTGGAAGATCTTCGGCGAAGTCCTCTGGTGGGTATCCAAGGACCTGAAGCAGAACTCCTGACGCACAGATATTGCAGTTTGTATCAGGGCGCGACCTTCAGTCGCGCCGAAAACGGCTGGCAATACTCAAAGGGGTTTAACCCCTGAGGCCTTTAGGCACTTCCAACCGACCCACCCACCGATCCCCCAGGCAAGCTCTAGAATGTCTTTCAGAGGAACCTGATGGAATCAATCGGAAATTCGGCCGAGTCCGTTGCGCAGGCGTTCGTTCGCGCCATCAACCGGCAGGACGCGGACAGGCTGGCAGCGCTGATGTCCCGCACGCATCGTTTCATTGACTCGCTCGGCAGAGTGATCGAGGGCCGCGAAAAAATGCGCGAGGGATGGGCCGCCTACTTCCGCATGGTTCCCGACTACTCAGTTGCCATTGAGGAGATTTACCCAGGCGAACCTGTTGTAGTCATGCTCGGGATGGCCACCGGCACCTATTCCCGCGACGGAAAATTGCACCCTGAAAACCGCTGGCAGACACAGGTCGCAATTCGCGCGCTCGTCGAGGACGGCTTGATCGCCGAGTGGCGCGTCTACGCCGACAACGAGCCCATCCGCACGGTGATGGCAAGCGGGAAATAATTCGCCAAGCGGCGAATGATTACAAGCGACAGCAGAAGAGTCTTGCGTTCCTGGCCGATCCTGAAGGAATTCTCGAAGGCTCCGGCAAATTGATCCGGCATCAGTGCACTCGAAAGCTTGTTTCAGAACCAATCCTAATTGGGTTCAAGCCGTTTCGGTAATAGCGGCGGCTGTCGGCATCGAGACGTCCCGTTTTCACCATTGAAGGAAATCCTTCGAGTATTCACGAAGCGTGGGCGGCTTCCTGTCGAGCGGGTCGCTGCCCCTGATAGTGGCAGCGAGTTTGAGAGAGGCAGCCCTTTGCGCTCTCGTCTCGTTGGTCTCCTTGGTCG